>NZ_BADI01000877.1:0-3848 GCF_000333555.1 Herbaspirillum sp. B65
CAGGGTCCGCGCAAGGCCGCTCAATCGCTGAAGAAATAATCCCGGCAGGCGCAAGCACTGGTCGGATTCAAGGAAGAAATTATGGCAAAGTCCCCCAACAACGCAGCAGCATCGCGTGTTCGTAAGAAAGTCAAGAAGAACGTTGCTGAAGGCATCGCGCACGTTATTGAGCAATTGCCCATATTTGACAATAATGAACAGCCCAACTCGCCGTAAAATGGCAGCCCATCGGGGAATTCACCGCAATCAACGTCAGAGAAACAGCACCCGCCCCACCGAGACATACAGGCGCGCGGGCCGCTGGCGAGGAGAACATGTCTAGCAGCGCATCCAAACTGGATCTGGCGGCCCGTGCCGCGTGGATGTACTACGTGGCCGGCAACACCCAGAACGAAATCGCCGAACGGCTCGGCATCTCGCGCCAGATGGCGCAGCGCATGGTGGCCTATGCGGCCGACGCCAATCTGGTGAAGGTGCAGATCGCCCATCCGGTCTCGTCCTGCCTGGAACTGGCGCAAGGCCTGCAGCAGCGCTACGGCCTGCAAGTCTGCCGCGTGGTACCCGGCGCCGGTGGCGCCGCCAACCCCAATGAATCCCAGGAAGTGCAGCAGATGCTGGCCGTGGCCGGGGCCGAACTGATGGAGCAATACCTGAGCTCGCACGCGCCGCTGGTGGTCAACGTCGGTTCCGGCCGCACCTTGAAGGCCGCCATCGAACGCCTGTCCGAACTGGATCGCCCGCAGCACCAGATCGTCTCCATGATCGGCGCCTTCGCCTCCGATGGCTCGGCCAACCGCTATGACGTCGCCCTGCAGGCCGCCGAGAAACTGGGCGCGCGCTTCTACCTGCTGCCCGCCCCACGCGTGGCCGAGAGCGCAAGCGACCGCCAGCAATGGTGCAACCACCGCGCCTACAAGATCGTCACCGGCCTGGCCGCACGCGCCGATGTCACCTTCCTGGGCATCGGCACCATCGCCCTGCAGGGTGCCATGCACGAGGATGGCTTCATCGATGACGATGAAGTCGCCGACCTGCAGCGCCAGGGCGCAGTGGGCGAAATGATCTGCCACGCCTTCGACATCGACGGCGCCATGCTGCCCTCCTCGCTCGCCGCACGCGTGACCACGCCGCCGCTGGCACAGGATCCGCAACGACCGGTGATCGCCTTCTGCGGCGGCAGCAAGAAAGCCGACGCCGTGCGCGCCGCCCTGCGCGGCGGCTGGCTCACCGGGCTGGTCACCGACGAAGCCTGCGCCCGGCACGCCTTGCAGGATTGAATACCGGTTGATACCTGATTTGAATACGCGATTCCACGCCCGATAACGCCAACACCTACGGAGACCAGCATGACCCAGAGCGCCGCATTCGTCGTCTTCGGCGAAGCCCTGACCGATTTCATCCGCCAGCCAGACGGCCAATGGCGCGCCATTCCCGGCGGCGCCTGCTGGAACGTGGCGCGTGCCGCTGCGCGCCTGGGCGTGCCCACCGGTTATGCCGGCAGCGTCAGCACCGATGTCTTCGGCGCCGAACTGTACGCCCTCACGCAAGCGGCCGGGCTGGATATGCGCTTCACCCAGCAATACGCCAAGGCACCGTTACTGGCCATGGTGACCTCGACCACCCCGCCCGATTACTTCTTCATCGGCGACGACAGCGCCGACCTGCATTTCGACGTGCAGCGACTGCCCGCCGGCTGGCTCGATGAAGCACAGGTCCTGCATTTCGGCTGCATCAGCCTGACCCGCGAACCGCTGGCTTCGCGGCTCTTGCAGATCGCCCAGGAAGCCGCCCTGCGCAACAAGAAGATTGCCTTCGACCCCAACTGGCGCAAGCTCATGGATAGCCCCGCCTACGGCATCCTGCTGCGTCGCTTGCTGTCGATTTCGCATTATGTGAAGGTTTCTGACGAAGACCTGGAACACCTCTTCCCCGGCGACAGCCATGCCCTGGGCACCTTGCAGGCGCTGGCTCCGCAAGCCGAGATCCTCTACACCCTGGGCGCCCAGGGAATGCAGTGGATCAAAGGTGAACAAATCATCCAACAACCCGCCTACCGGGTCGAGGTGATCGACACGGTCGGATGCGGCGACGCCTCCATGGGCGGCTGGATCGCCAGCCAGCTACGCCAGCCACAGGCCCCGGCACAGGTACACCTGCAATGCGCAGCCGCTGGCGCCGCCATTGCGGCCTCCAAGGCTGGCGCCTATGCCGCCACCTGGGACGAAGTGCAACAGATGATTGCGCGCGGTTGAACCCCACACACCCGCCCATGAAAAAACCTCCGCAAGCCCTCAGCATCAGCGACCTCGACCAGGAAGCCACCCTCTCCCATGCACAGAAACGATTCAATGACCTGATCAAGCAGATCGGCAAGCGGCGCGCAAGCCTGCTGGAATGGGAGAGCGCCATGGCGGACTTCCAGAAAAAGTATGTCGATCAATTCCTGCCGCTGGATCAGGAACTGCAACAACTGCATCGCAAGCTGGTGCAGCGCCTGCATGAAGCCTGGTCCGAAAAGGGATTGACCAAGGGCGAACGCGCCATGCTTTCCGAGATCATTGCCGACATGGCGCACATGCTGCTGGGCAAAGCCGACGATCCTGAACTGAAGCTCATCTACAACCAGCATAGCGCCTCTGACTATGATCTTGAGGCCAGGTCGGAACTGGACGACGTCAAGCAGGTGATCGAAGAGATGCTCGACATCGATCTGGGCGACGACCTTGGCGAAGGCTCCCCAGAAGAGATCATGCAAAGAATGGAAGCCATACTCGAACAGAAAGAGCGCGAGCAGATGGCTGCCGCGCAAGCGCGCGAAGAACATCGCGCCAGCCGCAAGAAATCGCCACGCCAGCGCGCGGCCGAAGTCAAGCAAGAAACCGAGCGCAAAGAATTGAGCCAATCCATCCGCGAGGTCTACCGCAAACTGGCCAGCGCCCTGCACCCTGACCGCGAACCCGACGCCAGCGAGCGCCAGCGCAAGACCCTGCTGATGCAACAGGTCAACCAGGCCTATGAAAAGAACGACTTGCTGAAGCTACTGGAGTTGCAACTTGAACTGGAGCACATCGACCAGCACGCCATCAACGGCATCAGCGCCGAGCGCCTGAAGCATTACAACCAGATTCTGAAGGAACAACTGGGCGAACTGGATCAGGAAGTGTTCCATGTGGAGCAGCAGTTCAAGCAGACCTATGGACTGCCGCCTTCTGCGCGTGTTTCAGCCAAGACTATCGTGCGCAACCTGAACAAGGACATGAGCCTGATGCGGGAAGACGGCAAGGAGCTACGGTCGGCCTTGGCGTCGTTCGCGGATGTGCAGGAGATCAAGGTTTGGTTGAGGCAGGGGAGACGGAGGGGATTTTGAGGTGACTACTATGGGGTCTGTATCGTATGCGCAGTAAATTGAGGAACAGGTCTATATGAGCAAGCAACTATCTGAAGTCAGCAAGTTTTTAAGCTATGTACTACGGCATCAACCCGATTCAATCGGCATCACGCTGGATCGTGAAGGATGGACGGATATTTCGTCACTGATCACCGCAGCCGCCAATGCCGGCAAGCAGATTGACCGTGCGCTGATTGAAACCGTAACGAAAACCAGTGACAAGAAACGGTTTGCGATTTCCGAGGATGGCTTACGTATTCGCGCCCAACAGGGGCATTCCACCGAGAGCGTGGACATCAACTATGTCGAGAAGACACCGCCTGACCTTCTTTACCACGGTACTGCGACCCGTTTTCTGGAATCCATTCTCAAGCAAGGATTGCTGCCAGGCTCGCGCCATTACGTACATCTGTCGCAGGATGTCCAAACTGCGACAGTCGTTGGGCAGCGCCACGGCAAG
>NZ_BADI01000876.1:0-1980 GCF_000333555.1 Herbaspirillum sp. B65
GCAATAGCCCCAGGCGGCGNCGATGGTGGCNATGTCGGCGGCACGTCCGGCCTGGATGTCGCGCAGGTCGTCGCCGACGTACCAGCAGTCTGCGGCAGGCAGTTGCAGGCGTCGTGCGGCTTCCAGCAAGGGCGCTGGGTGCGGCTTGGAATGCGGGGTGGTGTCGCCGGAGACGATGCAGCCGGCATGGCCCAGGCCGATCTGCGGCGCCAGCACATCAGTGAAGCGCGCCGCCTTGTTGGTGACGATGCCCCAGGCGATGCCGCGTGCGTCCAGTTGCGCCAGCAGTTCCGGGATGCCGTCGAAGAGGCGGCTGTGGGTGGTCATGTTGGCTTGGTAGCGGTCCAGGAAAAGTACGCGCAACTCTTCATATTCTGCATCGCCCGGATGGATGCCCAGCGCTGCACCGATCAGCCCGCGGGCACCGGCCGAGGCGACCGGGCGTAAGCTTTCATAGGGGGCATTTTCCAGGCCTCTTTCGTGGCGCAGGAAGTTGGCAGCGGCCGCCAGGTCGGGGGCGGTATCGGCAAGGGTGCCGTCGAGGTCGAACAGGATCGCGCGCGGAGGGCGTAGTGGCATGGTGTTTAGTGCTGTGGAGAAAAACGCCGCAGCACTGGGCTGCGGCGGTGAGCGGTAGGGGTCTCGGCAGTCGGGCTGGGCGCAGGCTCAGGCCAGCTTGGTACAGGCCACCAGGTAATTGACGCTGGTGTCTTCGTTGAGTGAATAGATCTTGGTCAACGGGTTGTAGCCCATGCCCTTGAAGGCATCGATCTGCAGGCCGGCCTCACGGGTGTAGTGCGCCAGTTCGGCCGGAGTGATGAACTTGGCGTAGTCGTGCGTACCCTTGGGCAGCAGGCGCAGCATGTATTCGGCACCGATGATGGCCATCAGGTAGGACTTCATGTTGCGGTTCAGGGTCGAGAAGAACAGCTTGCCGCCCGGCTTGGCCAGGGTGGCGGCGGCGCGCACGATGGCGGCCGGATCGGGTACGTGTTCCAGCATTTCCATGCAGGTCACCACGTCATACTGGCCTGCTTCGCGCGCGGCCATGTCTTCGGCGGCGATCTTTTCGTAGCGCACCTGTACGCCCGACTCCATGCTGTGCAGGTCGGCCACTTTCAGGGCCTTGTCGGAGAGGTCGATGCCGGTGACATCCGCGCCTTTCCTGGCCATAGATTCGGCCAGGATGCCGCCGCCGCAGCCGATGTCGATCACCTTCTTGCCGGCCAGCGGGGCGCGGGCGTTGATCCACTCCAGGCGCAGCGGGTTGATTTCGTGCAGGGGACGGAATTCGGAACCCGGGTCCCACCAGCGATGGGCCAGTTCACTGAATTTCTGGATCTCTTGGGGATCGGCGTTCATGGTCGCATTGGTCGCGTTGGTCGTATTCATGGGGCCTAATGATAGCCCAAACCGGTAGGGGCGGTCAGGCGCGCCAGATCAATACGCAGTGCAAAAGAGGGCTGACGCGTCAACGAAGCAGCAATAAAAAAACCCCGCCGAAGCGGGGTTCTTGGTAGAGCCTTGTAGCGTCAATCGATTACTTGCGGGTACCCACAACTTCGATTTCCACGCGACGGTTCTTGGCGCGGCCAGCAGCGGTCTTGTTGTCAGCGACCGGTTGCGACTTGCCCTTGCCTTCGGTGTAGACGCGGTTGGCTTCAACGCCCTTGGAGACCAGGTAAGCCTTGACGGATTCAGCGCGACGAACCGACAGCTTCTGGTTGTAGGCGACGGAGCCGATCGAGTCGGTGTGGCCGACGGCGATGATGACTTCCAGGTTGATCGACTTCAGGTTGCCAACCAGTTCATCCAGCTTGGCCTTGCCAGCCGGCTTCAGGGTTGCCTTGTCGAAATCGAAGAAAGCGTCAGCAGCGTAGGTGACCTTTTCCGAGGTCGGAGCAGCAACAGGAGCAACAGCCTTAACGGCCGGAGCCTGAGCAACCGGAGCCGGGGCCGGCGGTCTCGCAAGGACCGTGA
>NZ_BADI01000875.1:0-5835 GCF_000333555.1 Herbaspirillum sp. B65
GCAGCCCTGGCAGCGGTGTGGTCGGGGTGTAGATATGTCGATCAGTGTGCGTGGCGCTGCTGGAGCCGATCAGGCATTCCGGGTTCGGGATGACGATGTCGACCTTGTTGCCGGTCTTCGCGTCGTGCGCCTGGGTTTTCACGGTGCCGACGCTGCCCCGGTCGGGGAAGGTCAGGCGATAGCTGGTTACTTCGTTTGGCGCTAGGCGGACCACCGGGAGGCTTTTACCCGAGACGGTCTTACAATGTGAGGGATGCCTTCGGTGGTTGGCTCGCCACCAGCGACTTGCCCAACCAGTCACCCAGCTTGTCACCGGCGAAAGAGCCAATGACGCCACCCCGTAAACCGCCAATCGCGATACCGATGGGACCACCCAGTACGTCGACTGCGGCACCGAGCTTGGCGCCGGCCAGCGTGCCGGCCGCACAGCCGTATCCCTGGGCCTTTTCTTCACGGGTAGTGGCATTTTTGGCGGTATCAAAGACCTGATATGCGGCCGAGCCAATCGCCAGTGCACCACCGGCCTTGCCCAACCAGTCTCCGACCCGCCCCAAAGCGCCACCCGCACGGGCCATGCCGCCTGCTGGCGACTCAGAGGGCCTACTTGCTTGTACAAATTGACAGACACAACTGAAAACCCCCAACCGAGAGTGGTTGGGGTTTGAATATTGGTGGAGCCGGCGGGAATCGAACCCGCGTCCAGAAGCACTCTACAGACAGTTCTACATGCGTAGTGCAGCCAATTGGTTTTAATCCTGGCGACGCGGACGCACACGCTTCGACAGGACGAGTTACCTTGGATTTAATGACGTATCAAGTAACCCGATACGCCACGATTCCCTGTAAATGACTCTACCGCTGTTGCCAGCACACCCCAGGGAAGAAGTGCTGTAGAGCTAGAAGTTTCTTAGGTTTCTAGGTGCGATTTACGCTGCGAGAGCGTAAGATTCGTCGTTTGCATTTAAGCAGTTCCGGATGGATTAACGAGGTAACCAGTCCTCGGCATGCCCTGTTCCGCTTTGCAACCCCTGTCGAAACCAAGTCGGCCCCGTGGTGTTGAAGCTTCGCAAATCCCGCTGGGCGCGTGAACTTGCGTATTACGCTGGCCTCTCGCAGAGCTTCCTGAAGAGGCGCCCGTTTGATCGGCGGGAGGTCGATTATAACCTACTCCCTACTGTATGGGCAGCGCCAGGCTTTTCAAGGCCGGCCTGTGCGGCCTTTGCCTCACTGTATCGTCAGATCGACCCGTGCCTTCGGCTCCTGGGCCGGCAGGCCAGCGCCATCCAGCTTGGGCGCGATCAGGAAGATGCGCGCCGGTTCGATGATGCTTTGTTCCTGTAAATAATTTCGCACCTGGTCGGCACGCCGCTGGGCCAGGTTGCGCAGGTCGTCCTGGGTGATGTCGGTGTGCTCCAGGATCATCTTTTCCATCTCGGCCTCGGGCAGCGACTTGGCCAGGCCGATCATGTTGCGCGGCTTGTCGAACGTGCTGTCCTTGTAGACCCGCTCCAGATACTTGCCGCGCTCGGCCGCCGAGATGCGTACCGGGCCGGAGGGCTGGCCTTCCGTGGCGATCAGGTCGGCGCGCTTCAAGCCGCGCATCTTGCGCTCCAGCGCTTCACGACGCAGACCCTGGTCGTCGACCTGCGGATCGACGCGGCCGGTGATGTCGAGCTTGATGCCGGGGCGTTCATGCAGGGCGTAACCGAGTGCGTCGAGCTTCTTGCGCACCTCGTCGTCGATCTCGGAAGAGCCGGGGGCGAAGGCGATGTAATGCAGGTCGCCAATGTGTTCGTCAGCGCGGAACATCGAGCCGATCAAGGCGAAGGGTGAGGTGACGGCCTTGACGATGAGGTTCACGAATACCCGCACGATGATGCCGCCCACCGAAAATTCCGGATCGGAGAGCGAGCCCGAGATCGGCAGGTTCAGGTTGATGTTGCCGTCCCTGTCCTTGAGCAGCGATACCGCCAGCATCACCGGCAGGTTGGTGGCGTTGGGGCTGTCCACGCGTTCGCCGAAGGTGAGCTGTTCGATGCGCAGGTCGTTCTGGGCGACCAGCTTGTCGTTTTCGATCTTGTATTGCACGTCCATGGACAGCTTGCCCTTGGTGATCGGATAGCCGGCGTACTTGGCCGAGTAGGGCGTCAGGCGCGGCAGCTGGACGCCATTGGCGCTGGCCTTCAGGTCCAGGTACATGGGCTTGAACAGGGGGTTGAGCGCACCCGAGATCTGTAGCGGGGCGTCGTTGTCGATCTTGCCGCTGATGTTGACCGGTGCCGGTTGCGGCTTTTCCGAGGAAATCTGGCCGATGGTGCCGGCCAGGCCCGTCATGTTGGCCGTGTAGTTGGGTTTGACGAAGTTGTCGGTGTAGTTGATGTTGCCGCCTTGCAGTACGACCTGGCCGACTTGCACGATGGGGGTGTCGGCCGTTGGTGCCGCGCTGGTGACCGCTGTGGTAGAGGTGGTCTTGCGGGCGTTGGTGGCGCTACTTGCCGGCGCTTCCTTGCTGCCTTTCTTGTCGTCCGTGATCGAACCCTGTTGCTGGGCATCGGCGACCACGATGTCTTGCAGGTTCAGGCGACCCTGCTCGGAGAGGATGGCGCGCGCGTAGAAGTTGGCCAGCGTGACTTTCTCCAGCGATACCTGGGGCCGTCCGCCCAGGCGCGCCTGGATGCCGGCCAGCTCCAGCGTGCGCCAGCGCAGGAAGTCGGTGCCGGTGCGCTTGTCTTGCATCCGCAGGTTGGTGACGGCAGCGCTGCCCTTGTAGTCCAGCGCCAGCTTGCGCTCTTGCAGTGGCGGCGTGATGGCCAGCTTGCCCTTGGCACTGGCCAGGCCGCTGCTGAGGGTGACGTTGAGCACGTTGCTGAAGTAATGCTGGAAGGGCGTGATGGGCAAGTCCTTGATGTCCAGCTCCAGCTCCACGTTCTTGAAGTGCGGGGCGGCCTGGCCGCTCAGTTCGGCGCTGCCGTTCTGGTCGAAGCGCGCTTGCAGTTTGAAGGGAATGGCCTGGTCCAGCGTATCGCTGAGCGTGGGAGCCTGTAGCGCCAGCGATGACAGGCTCAAGGGCTGGGCGCCCTGGCCGGGCGGGGTCAGGCGCAGGTCGGCCAGTTGCACGCTGCTGTCGTCGAGCTTGAGATGGCCTTCACGCAGTTGCAGGGTGGTTTTGCCCGAGAGCTTGCCGGAGAGATCGGTGATGGGCGCACGCGCCAGGTAGTTCTGGTAGCCCGCCAGGTCCACGCCGTCCAGCGTGATCTTGCCTGCCAGCGTCGGTTTCAGGGGGTGCAGTTGACCATCGAAGCCCAGCTTGCCGTGGCCGTTTTCCACGGCCGACAGGGTCAGGCGCGCCGGCTGTGCATCGGCGGCGGTGGAAAGTTGGGCGGCGTTGAGTTCGATCTTGCTGAGCTTGATGGTTTGCGCGGGGGCGGCATTGGCTTCGTCGCGCCAGTTGATTTCACCACCGTGCAGGTTCAGTTGTTGCAGGACGATGGCCGCAGCTGGCGTGGTTGCAGCGGGGGTGGTGGCCTTGGCGGGAGCACTGCTGGTGCGCTTGCTGGCGGGTTTGGTTGGGCTGGCAAAGGCGCGCACCCAGTTGAGCTCGCCACGGGCATTCATGCTGGCCCAGACTTGCGGTTGCTCCAGCGTGAGCTGGCTGACTTCACCGCTGGCGGCCAGCAGGTCGAATTGCTTCAACTGCAGGGCCAGCGACTTGGCCTTGAGCAGGGGGGCGCGGGTCTTGTCTTGCAGGGCGATGTCATCTATGCGGATATCGCCGGCCAGGGTCACGGTGGGCTTGGCATCCTTGCGCGTGAAACCCAGGTCCAGTCGGGTGCTCAGCTTGGCGCTCTGGATCGCCACCGGCAGCTCGGCCGGGACGAAGGGCAGGTAGCTCACCAGGTCCAGTTGATCGATATCGATGGCGAAGGCCGATTCCTGCGAGGCAGTGAAGGGTTTGCTGCGGCCTTTCAGGTGTAGCGGCGTGCCATTGATGATGGCCGACAGTTGCGGCTGGACATAGCTGTCGATATTGCCGGGCAGGTTGGAGATGAAGGGCAGGCCCACTTGCAGTGCGGCGATGTCGATGTTCTTGCCGCTGACCTTGTCTTCGAAATGGATTGCGCCATCTTGCAATTGCATATTGGCCAGCGAGAAGCGCGCCTGGCCTTCGCTCTTGGGTTGCGCGGCCAGGCGGTCGAGGATGTCGGAGAAATTGTAGTGGCCGATGCCATCGGCATCGAGCCGCACCAGGTGCAGTTGCGGTGTGGTCAGCTTGATTTCATCCAGCACCGGCGCCAGGCGCAGCAGCGAGGCCGAGGACAGGTCGGCCAGCAAGCCCTGGGTGCTGAAGAAGGGGCGCTTGCCATCGGCTTCGTAGAGTGTGATGTCGGAGGCGCGCAGGGCCAGCTTGAAGGGGTTGAAGCTGATCTGGCCGATCTCCAGCTTGCGGCCGATCTGGGCCTGGGTCTGGTCGATGGCGATCTTGCGCACCAGCGCCGGCAGCGCGGCCCAACTCAATGCGGCCAGGGTCAGCAGGACTGCCACGGTCCAGGCCAGCCAGCGCAGCGGTCGACGCAGGCGTTGCCATGTGGGGTGTTGGGTCAGTGCGGCGATGCCCGGCTTGCTCATTGCGGTTTCCCTTGTCGGTGCCGGTCCGTCCTGGCGCAATGGCTGCGCAGGTGGCCGGTTCTGATTGTGATGGTAGGTGGGGCGGTGGCACGCCTATCTTGGCGGATGGATGCCGGTCTGCCGCCATTCTAATGCGCAGCGCCTTGGCTGTAACGCCGGGCTGCGCGGGAGTAGGAGGGGAAAGTCACGCCCAAGTTTCAACAAGGGCGCGCGCAGAGGGTAATCAGGCCAGTAGCGTCAGGATCTGCAGCGGCTCATGCAGCAGCGCATCGGCTTGCCAGCCGGCCGGCTCGGTGTGGCCGCAATAGCCCCAGGCGGCGGCGATGGTGGGCATGTCGGCGGCACGTCCGGCCTGGATGTCGCGCAGGTCGTCGCCGACGTACCAGCAGTCTGCGGCAGGCAGTTGCAGGCGTCGTGCGGCTTCCAGCAAGGGCGCTGGGTGCGGCTTGGAATGCGGGGTGGTGTCGCCGGAGACGATGCAGCCGGCATGGCCCAGGCCGATCTGCGGCGCCAGCACATCAGTGAAGCGCGCCGCCTTGTTGGTGACGATGCCCCAGGCGATGCCGCGTGCGTCCAGTTGCGCCAGCAGTTCCGGGATGCCGTCGAAGAGGCGGCTGTGGGTGGTCATGTTGGCTTGGTAGCGGTCCAGGAAAAGTACGCGCAACTCTTCATATTCTGCATCGCCCGGATGGATGCCCAGCGCTGCACCGATCAGCCCGCGGGCACCGGCCGAGGCGACCGGGCGTAAGCTTTCATAGGGGGCATTTTCCAGGCCTCTTTCGTGGCGCAGGAAGTTGGCAGCGGCCGCCAGGTCGGGGGCGGTATCGGCAAGGGTGCCGTCGAGGTCGAACAGGATCGCGCGCGGAGGGCGTAGTGGCATGGTGTTTAGTGCTGTGGAGAAAAACGCCGCAGCACTGGGCTGCGGCGGTGAGCGGTAGGGGTCTCGGCAGTCGGGCTGGGCGCAGGCTCAGGCCAGCTTGGTACAGGCCACCAGGTAATTGACGCTGGTGTCTTCGTTGATCCTATATTAATACCATAGGGCCGCCTACGCCCTTCCCGTCTTTCCTGTATCGAGGTAGCCCCCATGGCCAACGATTTCCCCATCAGCCTGTCGGCCCAGTTGCGCGAGCACCTGCGTGCCCTGCGCAAGCAGCAGCGCATGACCCAGGCGCAACTGGGCGAACGCATCGGCGTAGCCAGGCGCGCATC
>NZ_BADI01000874.1:0-13246 GCF_000333555.1 Herbaspirillum sp. B65
GGCACTGTGCGCTGCCCGGCTATCGTCCCATCATCGATGCGGCACGGCGCATGGGCGAGTTGCCCAAGGTGGAGTTCGACCGCGAAGCCGTCAAGCAAGCCCTGCGCGAGATCGATCACGACGCGCCGCTGGTGGTGAGCCATGCCGGCCAGACCTTCCACGCCCCGCGCACGCTGCAACAACTGGCGCAACTGCGCGCGGCCCTGCCCCAGGCGCGCATCCTGGCCGGCTCCACCGATGTGGGCCTGTGGGTGACCAAACAGATGCGCGAGCTGGGCGATATCATTTATATCGGTCGCGTCGAAGAATTGCGCACCATCAGCGTGCACGGCGAGATGCTGGAAATCGGTGCCGGCGTGTCGCTGGAAGAGGCCTATGCCGAAGCCGCGCGCCATTACCCGGAAGAACTGTCGGAACTCTGGCAGCGCTTCGCCTCGCTGCCGGTGCGCCATGCCGGCACGCTGGGCGGCAATGTCGCCAATGGCTCGCCCATCGGCGACTCCATGCCCTGGCTGATCGCACTGGGGGCGCAGATCCTGCTCTACAGCGTGCGGGGGCAGCGCGTCATGGCGCTGGAAGATTTCTATCTGGCCTATCAGAAGTCGGCCCTGCAGGCCGATGAAGTGGTGCAGGCCGTGCGCATCCCGCTGCCGCAGAAGGATGTGCGTTTCCGGGTCTACAAACTCTCCAAGCGCTTCGACCAGGATATCTCGGCAGTCTGTGCCGCCTTCGCCTTGCGCATGGAGGGCGACACCATCAGCGAGGCGCGCATCGCCTTCGGTGGTATGGCGGCCACGCCCAAGCGTGCCGCGCAGGCCGAGGCGCTGTTGCAGGGCGGTGCCTGGAGCGAGCCCCAGGTGCGCGCCGCCATGGCGGCCCTGGCGCAGGATTACGCGCCGCTGTCGGACATGCGCGCCAGCGCCTCCTATCGCCTGCGCAGCGCCCAGAACCTGCTCTATCGCTACTGGCTGGAAACCCGCACCGAGGCGCCGCTGGCGCGCCAGGACGTGCGCGCCTTTGCGGTCAATGCGGCGTGACGCCGGTTGCACCGTATCCACCGTATATACCGTATATACAGCCTCCGCAGGAGAAGCGCATGAACAAGCAAAGCGAACAATTCCTTCATACCCTGGTGCCGCCGCCGGCCGACTGGGCCACCGTGGGCAAGCCCCATCCGCATGAATCGGCACGCTTGCACGTCACGGGTGAAGCCACCTACACGGACGACATCGTCGAGCTGCAAGGCACGCTCCATGCGGCCCTGGGCCTGTCGCAGAAAGCCCATGCCCGGCTGCGCGCCATCGACCTGGACAAGGTCAAGGCAGCCCCGGGCGTGGTGGCCGTCTTCACCGCCGAAGATATCCCCGGTGACAACCAATGCGGCGCGATCATCCATGACGATCCGGTGCTGGCCGACGAGCTGGTGCAATACGTGGGCCAACCGATCTTCATCGTGGTGGCCGACAGCCACGACCGCGCCCGTCGCGCCGCACGCCTGGCCGTGATCGACTACGAAGAACTGCCGCCCATCCTCACCCCGCGGGCCGCCCATGCCGCGCAATCCTACGTACTGCCGCCAATGCACCTGAGCCGCGGCGAACCGGCCGTGGCCCTGGCGCTGGCGCCGCACAAGCTGCGCGGTCAATTCGATGTGGGCGGGCAGGAGCAGTTCTACCTGGAAGGGCAGATTTCCTATGCCATTCCCAAGGAGGGGCGCTCCATGCATGTGTATTGCTCGACCCAGCACCCCAGCGAGATGCAGCACCACATCGCCACCGTCCTGCAACTGGCTGCGCACGACGTGCTGGTGGAATGCCGGCGCATGGGCGGCGGCTTCGGCGGCAAGGAATCGCAATCGGCCCTGTGGGCTTGCGCAGCAGCCGTGGCGGCGGCGCACCTGCGCCGTCCGGTCAAGCTGCGCGCCGACCGCGACGACGACATGATGGTCACCGGCAAGCGCCACTGCTTTGCCTATGACTACGAGATCGGCTACGACGACGATGGCCGCATCGTCGCCGCCAAGATCGACATGATCTCGCGCGCCGGGTTCTCGGCCGACCTGTCCGGGCCGGTGGCCACGCGCGCGGTCTGCCACTTCGACAATGCCTACTATCTCTCGGACGTGGAAATCCACGCCATGTGCGGCAAGACCCACACCCAGTCCAATACCGCCTTCCGCGGCTTCGGCGGACCGCAGGGGGCGCTGGCCATCGAGTACATCATCGATGAGATCGCCCGCAATCTCGGACGCGATCCGCTGGAAATCCGCCGCAATAACTTCTACGGTCCCAGCGAGGAAGAAGGACCGCTGGCACGCAACGTCACCCACTACGGCCAGAAGGTGGAAGACAACATCATCCATGGCCTGGTGGACCAACTCGAACAGAGCAGCCGCTACCAGGAACGGCGCGGCGAGATCGCCCGCTTCAATGCCGCCAATACGGTGTTGAAGAAAGGCCTGGCGCTCACTCCGGTGAAGTTCGGCATTTCCTTCAACGTGCCGCACCTGAACCAGGCCGGCGCGCTGGTGCATGTCTATACCGATGGTTCGGTGCTGGTCAATCATGGTGGCACCGAGATGGGACAAGGCTTGAACACCAAGGTGGCGCAGGTGGTGGCCCACGCCTTGGGCGTGCCACTGGAAAAGGTGCGCTGCAGCGCCACCGACACCAGCAAGGTCGCCAACACCTCGGCCACCGCCGCCTCCACCGGCAGCGACCTCAACGGCAAGGCGGCGCAGGATGCGGCCTTGCAGATCCGCGCGCGCCTGGCCGAGGTGGCGGCCCGGCATTTCAAGGTGGAGAGCTCGGCGCTGTGCTTTGCCGATGGCCTGGTGCTGGCCGGTGAACAGTCGCTGCCCTTTGTCGAACTGGTGATGCAGGCTTACCTGCAACGCGTGCAGTTGTGGTCCGATGGTTTCTATTCCACGCCCAAGGTGCATTGGGATGCCAAGCGTATGTACGGCCATCCCTTCTTCTATTACGCCTATGCGGCGGCGGTGTCCGAAGTGGTGATCGATACCCTGACCGGTGAATGGAAGTTGCTGCAGGCCGACCTGCTGTATGACGCTGGTGAAAGCCTGAACCCGGCGCTGGACATCGGCCAGGTCGAAGGCGGCTTCATCCAGGGCATGGGCTGGCTGACCACCGAGGAACTGTGGTGGAACCAGGATGGCAAGCTGATGACGCACGCCCCCTCGACCTACAAGATCCCGGCCATCTCGGATTGCCCGGCAGCCTTGCGCACCGAGCTGTATGCCAACAGCAATGTGTCCGACACCATCCACCGTTCCAAGGCGGTGGGCGAGCCGCCATTGCTGCTGCCGTTCTCGGTGTTCCTGGCCATTCGCGATGCGGTCTCGGCGGTGGGCCAACATCGCGTGAACCCGCCGCTACGCGCCCCGGCCACCAGTGAAGCCATCCTCGACGCAGTCGATGCCGTGCGCGCGGCTACCGCGATCCAGTAAGACCGCCACCGGAGAACGATCATGACGACATGGTTAAGCGCCCTGCGCCGGATGCAGCAAGAGGCCATCCCCGCGGTGCTGGTGACGGTGGCGCAGATCCAGGGATCGACCCCGCGCGCGCCCGGCGCCCGCATGGTCTACAGCGCCGATCAGCAGTTCGATACCATCGGCGGCGGCCATCTGGAATGGCGCGCGGCGCAGATTGCACGCGCCATGCTGCAAACCGATGCTGCCTCACTGCCCGGACAGCGCCGGCTGGAGCGCATCGCGCTCGGCCCCAGCTTGGGGCAGTGCTGCGGCGGCGTGGTGGTGCTCTGCTTCGAACGCATCGGTGCGGATGAAGAAGCCCTGCGCACATGGCAGGTGCTGGAACAATCGTGGTGTCGTGGCAATGACCTGTGGCGGGCTGTGCCGCTGGACCAGATCCATGCACAACAACTCCATGCAATCGATGGCCGCAACTGCCAGCCCGATGCACCCGATCATGGCCTGCCAGCGATGGATCTGAATGATGTGCGCCAGACCCACCTGCTGCGCGACCGCCACGGCCATCGCTGGCTGCTCGACCTGTGTCGGGCGCACCAGCCGCAGGTGGTGCTGTTCGGCGCTGGCCATGTGGGCGCGGCCATCGTCAAGGTCTTGTCCACCCTGCCCTGCCGCGTGCTGTGGGTGGATGAGCGGGAAGACATGTTCCCGCCCGATCTGCCCGCGCAGATCCGCATCGAAGCCACCGACGTGCCCAATGCCGCGGTCGACATGGCCGAGCCCGGTGCGTATTATCTCGTGATGACCCACAGCCACGCCCTCGACCAGCAATTGACCGAACGCATCCTCAAGCGCCGGGACGTGGCCTGGTTCGGCCTGATCGGCTCCACCACCAAGCGCAAGCAGTTCGAACATCGCCTGGCCGCACGCGGCTTTGGCGCCGCCGAACTGGAACGCATCACCTGCCCCATCGGCATCCCCGGCATCTACGGCAAGGAACCGGCCAGCATCGCCATCGCAGTGGTGGCGCAACTGATGCAGTTGTGGGAGCTGCGCCTGAGCCATCCCCCATCCAAGGCACTGCCATTGCACCTGGCCACACACGCTCTGGACGGCAGAGGCTGAAGGAACACCCTGCCGTCACCCTCCGGCAATCCTGTTAACACGCTGTCCAGGCGGATACGGATTGCCCTTCGATTCCACCCGCCCCCCTTACGGAAAGCACGGTCACGACAGTGCCTTCCAGTATGATGACCATTGAATCGACGGCCTGCGCAGTACGCGCCAGGCCTGCCCGCCTTGAGGAAACGCCATGAGCACACCGCTGCAAGCCTACCGCGCCAGCCTGCTGTATTTCACCAACGACCCCGCCTTCGACGAACACGCCACGCAATGGCACAGCGATGGCCTCCTGCTGGTGCAAGACGGCAAGGTCCAGGCCGCCGGCGACTATGCCCAACTGTCGGGCCACCTGCCGGCCGGCACCGCCATTGACGACCTGCGCGGCAAGATCATTTGCCCCGGCTTCATCGACACTCACGTCCATTATCCGCAGACCGACATCATCGGTTCGCCCGCACCGGGCCTGCTGCCCTGGCTGGACAACTACACCTTCCCCGCCGAGCGCCGCTTCCAGCAGCCGCAACACGCAGCCGAAGTGGCCGACTTCTTCCTGGCCGAACTGCTGCGCAACGGCACCACCAGCGCAGCGGTCTATTGCACCGTGCATCCGCAGTCGGTGGATGCCTTCTTCCACGCCAGTCATGCGCGCAACCTGCGCATGGTGGCCGGCAAGTGCCTGATGGATCGCAATGCGCCGGATTTCCTGTGCGATACCGCCGAATCGGGCCTGCGCGAGAGTGAAGAACTGATCGGCCGCTGGCACAACAAGGGACGCCAGCATTACGCCATCACCGTGCGGTTTGCGCCGACCTCCACACCTGAGCAGATGAAGCTGGCCGGTGAATTGGCGGCGCAATACCCGGACGCCTACATCCAGACCCACGTGGCCGAAAATACCGATGAAGTGCAATGGGTGAAGGAACTGTACCCGGATGCGCGCAGCTACCTGGATGTGTATGACGGCTATGGCCTGATGCGCCAGCGCGCGCTGTATGCCCACTGCATCTGGCTGGACGACCAGGACCGCGCGCGCATGGCGGCCACCCAATCGGCAGCCACCCTGTGCCCGACCTCCAACCTGTTCCTGGGCAGCGGCCTGTTCGATTTCGCCCGCGCCGATGCGGCCCGGGTACCGCTGTCATTGGCCACCGACGTAGGAGGCGGCACCAGTTTCTCGATGCTGCAGACCATGAACGAGCTCTACAAGGTGGCGCGCATGGGCGGCACCTACCTGCCGGCGCAGCGCATGTTCTACCTGGCCACGCTGGGCGGCGCCCGCGCCTTGCAACTGGAGGGAACCATCGGCAGCTTCACCCCCGGCTGCGAGGCCGACTTCATCGTCCTCGATCCCCAGGCTACGCCTTTGCTGACGCGCCGCAGCGCCACCACCGACAGCCTGGAAGAACAATTGTTCGCCTTGGCCATCCTGGGCGATGACCGGGCCGTCGCTGCGACTTATGCGGCGGGGGTGAGGGTCCACCAGCGGTGAAATAGTTCATATCCCTGCTTTAAGGGCTCAAGCCGGGCTTGCCATTGCGGTGAGCCCGGTTTTTTTACGCCTGTCCTCTGATGCATTCAATCTCTGAACCACCCTCACCGCGGCTGATACAGATACACAAACGCCTCCACCGCCCGCCGTGCCGAGGCCTGCAACTGTTCCGGCGCAATCTCGGTGACCACATTGAGCATCCGCATTTCCATCCATTCCGCCTCCATCAGGGCGCGGAACTGCATGGCCGCAATCCACGCGTCGCCGGGGTGCAGCTTGCCTTCGTCCATCTTGACCTTGAGGAACTCGGCAATGCGCGTCCAGCCGCGCTTGGGGCCGCGCTCATACAGCATGGGGCCGAGCTCGGACTTGCCGGCGTAATAGGAACCGAGCCGCTTGACCGCAATCACCTCGGGTCGGAATACCACCGCCAAATAATGATCGGCCAGACGCAATAAACCGCCGCGTACATCGTCTTCATTGCGCAAGGCCATGAAAAGCTCTTCGAACTGGCAGCCCACCTGCTTGACCATCACCTCCACGAAGATTTCTTCCTTGGAACTGAAGTAGTTGTACAGCGTGGCCTTGGAGCCGCCGACACGGGCCGAGATTTCCGCCATGGAGGCGCCTTCGAAACCGATTTCATTGAATACCTCGGCGGCAATATCGATCATCGCCTGCCGCCGTTCTTCACTTTTCTTGCGCATGGATTTTCCTGTGAGGCCGGCCGTGGTCGCGGCCAATCCCGAATTATAGGCGGAGATGCTGGCAAAAGCCGCCATCTTCAACTCAAATGCCAGATAAAAATCGCTGTTGCGGCATTGCCGCATAAAAACGAGCAATTTGTCGCAATGAGCCTTGACGTTTTCTGAAACCGAATACTATACTGAACTGTACAGTTTTAAAACCACAGATTTCCTGATTCATTCGTTCACCCCACTCTCCACGAACATGAATAACACCTCATCTCCCCAAGACCCGGCCGCGTCCCTGGCGCAGCAGCGCGGCCGGCCCTGGCGGCCAGCGGCGTCGGCCTCGGTGGCCGTGCTGGCGGCAGCGCTCATGGCGGGCTGCGCGTCCTTTACCGATCTGGGCCCACGCGCCGAACCCAAGTCCATCGATCACTACCAGAGCAGCCAGACCCTGGCCGCCAGCGCGGTGCAGGCGGCCTGGCCCAGCGATCAATGGTGGACGGTCTATGGCGATGCGCAACTGAACGGTCTCATCGATGAAGCGCTGCAAAGCGCGCCCTCCATGGCAGTGGCCAAGGCGCGCCTGATGAAGGCCGAAGGCGCGGCCCAGCAGCAAGGCGCGGCACTGTATCCGCAAGTGAGCGGCAATGCCTCGCTGGACCACATGAAGCAGTCCTACAACAACGGTTTCCCGCCGGCGCTGGTGCCGCACGGCTACAACAACGAGACCCGCACCAGCCTGGATTTCAGCTATGAAATCGACTTCTGGGGCAAGAACCGCGCAGCCTTGGCCGCGGCCACCTCGGAACTGGAAGCCAGCCGTGCCGATGCCGCCCAGGCGCGCATCACCCTGGCCACCTCGATTGCCTCGGCCTATGCCGAACTGGCCCAGTTGTATGCCCAGCGCGATACCAATGAAGCGGCCTTGAAGGTGCGCGTGGAAACCCTGGACCTGTTCAAGCAGCGCTTTGCCAATGGCCTGGAGACGCGCGGCTCGGTCAAGCAGATGGAAGCGCGCCGCGCCATCGCCCAGGCCGACCTCAAGGCCACCGACGAATCCATCGCCCTGCAACGCAACAAGCTGGCCGCGCTGGCCGGTGCCGGCCCGGATCGCGGCCTGCAACTGGCGCGGCCCCAGATCGACCTGTCCAAACCCTTCGGCCTGCCGCAGCAATTGCCGGTGGAACTGCTGGGCCGCCGGCCCGATATCGTGGCTGCCCGTCTGCGCGCCGAAGCGGCGGGCAAGCAGATCAAGGTGGCGCGGGCGGCGTTCTACCCCAACGTCAACCTGTCGGCCTATATCGGCTTGCAATCGCTGGGCCTGAACATGCTGACCCGCAGCGGCTCCGACATCGGCAGCGTCGGCCCGGCCATCTCGCTGCCCATCTTCAATGGCGGCCGTCTGCGCGGACAGTTCCGTTCGGCCAGCGCCAGCTATGACGAAGCCGTGGCCAACTACGACCAGGCCGTGACCCAGGCCCTGCAGGACGTGGCCGACGTGGGCGTGAGCGAGAAAGCCCTGAGCGGCCGCCTGGCCGATGTACAAGCCGCGGCCGATGCCGCCGAAGAGGCTTATCGCATCGTCAGCAACCGCTACAACGGCGGCCTGGCCAATTACCTCGACGTGCTCAATGCGCAGGACACGCTCATCAGCAACCTGCGCCAACTCTCCGATCTGCGCTCGCGCATGTTCACCCTGGATGTCGCGCTGGTGCGCGCCCTGGGTGGCGGCTACCGTGCCGCCGACGACAGCAAGAGCCAAGACAGCGCCCATGCGCCCCACACCGAACCGCAAGCGAAAGGTTGATCATCATGTCCCATAGCGATTCCCAAGCCGCCCACACCCTGGCCGAAGAGGCCAAGCAGCGCAACGAAGCCACCGCGCGCGCCGCCAACACGCAAAAGCGCAAGAAGCTCTTTGCCATCTTCGGTGGCGTGGTCGCCATCGTCGCCGTCGGTTACGGCGCCTACTGGTACCTGATCGGCTCGCGCTACGTCGAGACCGACAATGCCTATACCGGCACCGAAGTGGCCACCGTCACCCCGGCCATCAATGGCATCGTGGCCGCCGTCGATGTGGTCGATACCCAGGCCGTCAAGAAGGGCGACGTGCTGGTGCGCATCGATGATGCCGACGCCAAGCTGGCCGTGGACCAGGCCGCCGCCGACCTGGACCGCACCGAGCGCAAGGTCCGGGGTTACTTCGCCAACGATGCCGGCCTGGCAGCCCAGGTGCTGGCCCGCGAAGCGGACCAGAAGCGCGCCAGCGCCCAGTTGCTGTCGGCCCAGGCCGATCTGCAGCGCGCCCAGATCGACCTGCAGCGCCGCGAAGCGCTGGCCAAGTCGGGTTCGGTCTCCGGTGAAGAACTGAGCAATGCCCGCACCGCCCTGCTGACCGCGCAGGCCAACCTGAAGGCGGCCGAAGCGGCCGAAGTGCAGTCCCGTGCCAATATCAAGGCCACCCAGGGAGCAGAAAAGGCCAGCACCGTGCTGACCGCCAACACCACCGTCGCCGACAACCCCGAGGTGGTCCTGGCCCGCGCCAAGCTGGATCAGGCCAAGCTGGACCTGGAGCGCACCGTGCTGCGGGCGCCGGTCGATGGCGTCATCGCACGGCGCCAGGTGCAGGTCGGCCAGCGCGTGCAGAGCGGTGCCAGCCTGCTGTCGGTGGTGCCGATGCAACAGATGCACGTGGATGCCAACTTCAAGGAAGGCCAACTGACCAAGGTGCGCATCGGCCAACCGGTGACCATGACCTCCGACCTCTATGGCGGCTCGGTGCAATACCACGGCGTGGTCACGGGCCTCTCCGGTGGCACCGGTTCGGCCTTTGCCGTGATCCCGGCGCAGAATGCCACCGGCAACTGGATCAAGGTGGTACAGCGCCTGCCGGTACGCATCTCGCTGGACCCCAAGGAACTGGCCCAGCACCCGCTGTCGGTGGGCCTGTCGATGGTGGTCGAGATCGATACCCGCGGCCAGATCCAGGCCGGCGACGTCCAGCCCAAGTCGGCCCAGAACAACGATGCCAAGCACGCCGCGCTGTAACGCCCCGGCCACGACCAGAAGAGGTTCATCATGTCATCCACTCTGAGCGCAGAAGCCGGCGAGCTGCCGCCCCCCACACCACGACCGGAGCCGCTGGAAACGCCGCTGACCGGGGGGCAACTGGTCGGCGCTGGCATCCTGCTGGCTGCCGCCAACTTCATCGCGGTGCTCGATACCACCATCGCCAACGTCTCGGTATCGACCATTTCCGGGGCGCTGGGCGCCTCCACCAGCCAGGGCACCTACGTCATCACCTCCTACGCGGTGGCCGAGGCCATCACGGTGCCGCTGACCGGCTGGCTGGCCAATCGCTTCGGCACGGTGCGCGTGTTCATCCTGTCGATGATCATGTTCGGCGTGTTCTCGGCGCTGTGCGGCCTGGCCAATTCGCTGGGCATGTTGATCGCCTTCCGGGTCATGCAAGGTCTGGCCGGTGGTCCGCTCATGCCGCTCTCGCAGACCCTGCTGCTGCGCATCTTCCCCAAGGAAAAGGCGCCGGCTGCCGTCGGCCTGTGGGCCATGACCACGCTGGTGGCACCGATTGCCGGCCCGATCCTGGGCGGGGTGCTGTGCGACCAGTACAGCTGGCCCTACATCTTCTGGATCAACGTGCCGGTGGCGCTGATCTGCGGCTATCTCGGCTGGCGGATGCTCAAGCGCTTCGAAACCAAGACCAGCAAGCTGCCCATCGACCGCATCGGGCTGATCCTGATGGTGGTGTGGGTAGCAGCGCTGCAACTGATGCTGGACGAAGGCAAGGAAAAGGATTGGTTCGCCTCCACCGAGATCGTGCTGCTGGCCATCACGGCGGTGGTGTTCTTCGTGGCCTTCCTGATCTGGGAGCTGACCGAGCACAATCCCATCGTCGACCTGCGGGTATTCCGCCATCGCGGCTTCACTGCCAGCGTCACCACCATCTGCCTGGCCTTCGGCGCCTTCTTCGGCTCGGTGGTATTGACCCCGCTCTGGCTACAGGGCTACATGGGCTATACCGCCACCTGGTCGGGCTGCATCTCGGCGTTGACCGGCATCCTGGCGGTGATGGCCGCGCCGCTGGTGGCCAAGATGTCGACCACCATCGATGCGCGCAAGCTGGTGTGCTTCGGCGTGACCTGGCTGGGCTTCATCACCTTCCTGCGGGCCTTCAACACCACCGATATGTCGTTCTTCCAGATCGGCTGGCCCTTGTTCCTGCAAGGCATCGGCTTGCCACTGTTCTTCGTGCCGCTGACTAGCCTGGCGCTATCCAGCGTGAACGAAGAAGAGACCGCCTCGGCAGCCGGCCTGATGAGCTTTTGCCGCACCATGTCCGGCGCCATTGCCACCTCCATCGTCAATACCAGTTGGGAAAACGACGCCACCCACTTCCATGCCGAACTGGCGGGACTGGTCGATCGCAGCGGCGCTGCGATCCAGAGCATGATGGCCTCCGGCATGAGCCTGGAACAGGCCACCGCGTCGCTGGCGCAGACGGTGCAGAACCAGGCGGTGATGCTGTCGACCAATCACATCTTCATGATGGCCGCGGTCTCGTTCTCGCTGGCGGCGCTGGCGGTCTGGCTGGCGCCCAAGCCGACCCGGGTGGCCGACACCACCGCGGCGCACTGATCCACTGCTCCCCTACAGTCCGTCGCCCCCACGGACTGGGCAGGCGGCCACTTCGGTGGCCGCCTGTTTTTTTTGGGCGTCGCAGATGTTGTGGGCACAGGCCGCAGGCTTGGCTGCACCCTGGCAATGCGCGTACAATCGCGACTCAAGTATGCGGACCACGGTCCGCATTTTGATTTTATGGCGAACCGCCCGTGCGGCCGTCGAAACGAATTTCCGACATCCCGCCGCCAGCCCACGCGGCATCGCATTCCCGAACTTGCAAGAGGCGGTCCCCGCATCGCCACCCAGAACCATGACCAAAGACCTCGCCGCCCACACGCCGATGATGCAGCAGTATCTCCGCATCAAAGCAGATCACCCCAACACGCTGGTGTTCTACCGCATGGGCGATTTCTATGAATTGTTCTTCGAGGATGCCGAAAAGGCCTCGCGCCTGATGGGCGTCACGCTGACCCAGCGCGGCTCCTCCAACGGCAACCCGATCAAGATGGCCGGCGTGCCCTTCCATTCGGTGGAGCAATACCTGGCGCGCCTGATCAAGCTGGGCGAATCGGTGGCGATCTGCGAACAGATCGGCGACCCGGCCACCAGCAAGGGCCCGGTGGAACGCAAGGTGGTGCGGGTGGTCACCCCCGGCACCCTGACCGATTCCGATCTGCTGCCCGAAAAGGCCGAGCGCTGCCTGCTGGCCATGCAGTTGCTGCCGTCGAAATCGCGCAAGCAGATGCAGGTGGGCCTGGCCTGGCTGTCCATGGCCAGCGGTGCGCTGAAGATGATGGAATTCACGGTCGAGGCGCATCTGCTGGATGGCCGCGTGAAGCAGGAACTGGAACGCATTTCGGCCGCCGAAGTGCTGGTGGCCGAAGGCCAACTGGAACAGTGCGAACCCCTCTTGCCCAATCGCGCCGTCACAGTGCCGGACTGGCATTTCGACCAGCCCAGCAGCGAAAAGGCCCTGCTCGATCAACTGGGCGTGGCCACCCTGCACGGCTTCGGTGCCGATGGCCTGGGCCCGGCCATCTGCGCCGCCGGCGCCCTGCTGCGCTATGCGCAATCGACCCAGGGACGCGGCCTGCAGCACGTGCGCACGCTCACCGTCGAATCCGAAAATGAATTCATCGGCCTGGATGCCGCCACCCGCCGCAACCTGGAACTGACCGAAACCATCCGCGCGCAAGATGCCAACACCCTGGCGCCCACGCTCTTTTCCACGCTGGACCACTGCCGTACCGCCATGGGTTCGCGCCTGCTGCGCCACTGGCTGCATCACGCCCTGCGCGACCAGCAAGTCGCGCGCGAACGCCACGCCGCCATCAATGCCCTGATGCGTACCGATGCCTGCTCGGGCCTGTCGGCGACGCTTGCCGCGGTGCCCGACATCGAACGCATCACCACCCGCATCGCCCTGCTGTCGGCGCGTCCGCGCGACCTGGCGGGCTTGCGCGCCGGCCTGCAGCAACTCGGTTCGCTGCGCGCCTATGTGGAAATGTGCGCGCGTGACGCCGAGGCGCCGCTGCTGGAGCAATTGCACGACGACCTGGCCACACCGGTGGAATGCCTGGACCTGCTGGAACGCGCCATCATGTTGGATACACGCATCCTGTGAGTGAGACGGCGTGGTGATGAATCGGCGGCTTCTATTGCTAACTGGACGACTTGCGCGGGGTGATTCTAAATAGGCCGGCTACATACCTGCTGGGAGATGGACAGCCATGAGCTGCGAACATGCCATGATTGTGAACCTGGCTGTCGAATACGACTTAGCGCATGATTTCTATCTCGAATTCACCCCTATGAAGAACTACAAGGTGGCGGAAGACTATCTGCGCCGCC
>NZ_BADI01000873.1:0-6759 GCF_000333555.1 Herbaspirillum sp. B65
CGATGACGGAGGCCAGGGCCAGCATCAGCGGCCCCATCACCACCAGAATGGCGGCAATAGCACTGAATCCAACAATCATGGCCTTGGCCGTGGTTGGGTTGCGCTCCATGAAGCCCGATAGCGCCTGGACGGCATTGGCGGCCATCTGCAGGCCGGATGCATAGAGCGGCAGTATCTTGGTTCCCATGTCCAGCTTCAGGTCGGCCACCTTGGCCAGGGTTTCCAATTCCTTGCCGCTGGCCGTTTCCCGCCCGAGCTTGTCCAGTTCGTCGATATTGGCGGCGCCCCGGTTCAGTTTCTCGTTTTTGTGGATCTGTGCGCGCTGCTGGTACATCGTCGAAAAGAGCTGCGCCGCCGTGCGGTTCGAGAAAATCCCGCCGATGGCATCGAGGATGCCTTTTTCGTCGGTGATGCCCTTGCTGGCCAGTTGCGGCAACAGTACCTTCTCCATCCATTCGAATTGATTCTCGCGGAAGAGGTCCGCGCCCTTGATAGCGCCCGGATTCAGGAACGAGACCTGGCCGGCCTTGTCATGCTTCACCTGGGATTGGTCGCCAATCAGGCCCAGGTCCGACAGCATGGAGATGGAACGCTTGGTGGTGCGGCCCTGATACAAGTTCTGGTAAGCGCTCATCATGGACGTGCCGACCCGGTTACCGCCCATTTCCTGCACCAGAGATTCCATCTGGTAATAAAAGGATTCATCCTTGAGCCCCTTCGCCGCAATACCACCGGTCTTGATCAGGTTCAGCCATTCACCGGGACCGACCCGGCCGCCCGTGGCGGTCAGCACCTGCTGCACCATATTGGCCTGCTTGGAGAACGTACCAATGTCCTTGGTGCCGTTGCGCATTTCGATGACCTTCAGCATGTCCATGAACTTGCGCTCGTTCTCCGCGCCTTCCTCTTCGCCATAGAAGGCGTGATTGCCGAATTTCATCTTGGCCATCATGGGGGCGACCATCTCGGCGTGATGCGTATCACCAAAGGCGGTGATGCCATCGCGCAGCAATTGCAGGTTGTCGAGCTGGCTAGTGCCGTAGGTTTTCATCTCGCGCGCGAACTTGATCGCTTCGGCGGTCGCGGCCGGCCCCAGACCGAGCGCGCGCACCCGGCCGTTTTCAGTCTCGTAGTGCTTGGCCTCTTTCAAGCCGGCCAGGAGTGGCGTGCCCACGGCCGCGCCGCTGGCAGTAGCACCCACCCCGGCCGCAGCCAGTCCACCCGCCGTGCTGCGCAGCTTGTCGGCGCGCTGGCGAGCGTTGGCCATGACTTGCTGCTGACGATGGCTGACGGTCAGCTTCTTCTGCTGGTCGGCCAATTCGGCATTGGTGGCGGCGATGCTGTTCTTGAGCCAGGTCTGTGCGTTGGCGAGCTGGCGCGATCCAATGCCGGCGTCGGTCAGGCGCTCGCGCAAGGCGCGATACTGGACACTTTGTTTCTCGCTGGCCTCTTGGAGCGACTTCACGCTGCGCACTGCGGCGTTAAATTCGCGCGTCATGGCGCGCGTAGGATTCTCGGTGGCCTTCATCTTGGCCGCCAGGTCGGTAACGCGCTGCTGTGCGGTGGCCAGCTCGGCACTGGTCTTGCGCATTCCCTGGTGCAGCTCGCGCAGGCCGTTGAGGTCGTTCTGTTGCTTGTTCAGCTCGCGCAGGCGGTCACTGGTGTCCTTCAGTGCCTTGCCGGTGTCTTTGGCGCCACTGGAGATTTTCTTCAGCGGGGCGGTGATTTTCTCCATCATCGAGAAAACCACCTGCATTTTCAGTTCGTTTGCCATCTATTCCGCCCCGCTTCGTACCCTGGCGCGCTCGCGCCACTTCATGAGGTCTGCTAATTCCAGCTCATCCATCGCGGCCGGTGGCCAATGGAACACCGTCGCGATGTCGGCCATTGCGTCTTCTACTTCGATTGGGAGACCAAGGCGCGGTCCGCCTTCGGTGCCAAAAAAACAGAGACTTCCATGCCGCACTTGATCAGGTCGGCCGGGTCCATTGCGGCCACGTCAAACTGTGTCAGCGCCGGCTCGCTGATACGCGGCAACACCACCTGCAGGGCGCTCACGTTCATATTCATAAGATCCATCAGGCTCACGCCGCGCAAGGCGCCGGACTTCGGACGGCGCAAGGTGAGTTCGGTGATTTGGGTATTGCCGCGCGTGAGCGGTTCGTCCAGTTCGACAACAACGGTTTCGATCTTGACGGGGGCGGTGGTGGTGGTCATGGTGTTTCCTTGTCAAAGAGAAAAATCGAAGAACCAGGCGGCCCGATGCCGCCCGGTGGTTACAGGCCGATGGCCTTGCGGATGTCGGCGCGGCGGTCCACGCCACCGACGATTTCGATACCGTTCATGAAGTCGAAATCGAAAATCACCTCGTTATCGATGGTGAGCTTGTAGGCGCTCAGAGGCATACTGAATTTGTGCGAGGTGTCGTCGCCCACCTTGGCATTGCCCATATCCACTTCTTTATAGCGGCCACGCACGGTGATTTCGACTGCCTGCACGGATGCATCGTCATCGCTCTGATAGGCGCCCGCGAAGCGCAATTGCACGGCGCCATGTGTGTTGGCGGCGTACTGCTTGAGCGCTTCCTTGACCAGGCCGCCGGCCGTCCATTCCAGTTGCATGGCTTCCTGGCCCAGGTCCGCCGAGACCGGGCCGGACATGCCGGCCGCGCGGTATTCTTCCATCTTGCGCGACAGCTTGGGCAGGGTCACTTCCGTGGCAATCCCGGAATAGTCGATACCGTTCTGGAAAACGTTGAAATCCTTCAGTTTGTGGGGCATACCCATATTGATGGCTCCTTAACATAGGGAAAAGCTGGCGGCCAGCACCTGGCCGCCTAGGCTCAGGCGGCAGCGACGCGTGCGGCAAAGTCGGCCAGGTATTGATCGGTAATGCGCTGCTGGAAGAGCAGGTTTTCCACCGGGGGCACCGGGGTGTAGCCATAGTCGATGGTCAGCTTGCCGGTCTTCAAGGTGTCCTTGTCGTTGAACTGTTCATCGAACCAGGCCTCGCCGTCGATGATGTAGCCGCTGGCTTTCAGGGAACGGAACTTGGCGTTGATGCTGGCCACCAGATCCTTCACCAGCGAGGGCGTCATCGGCAGGTCGACGTAAACCATATGCGCTTCGGCAATGGTGTCGGCCAGCACTTGCGCGGTACGGGTGTAATTCTCGAAGGGGAAGAACCCGCCCTGGATTTCGCAGGTGCGCGAGCCCCAGAACCGATAGCCGCTCATGTTGATGAGGGTGGTGACTTCCTTGGCATTGAGCACGCCGGCATCGGTGGCCGGGTCTTGCAAATCCCAGAACACGTCACGGCTGATACCGGTCGGGCCATTCACCACCACGTTGGACAAGGTCTTGTGCCAGCCGGTCTGTTCATCAATCTTGGCGCGCAAGCCCAGGGCGTAGGCCACGGCCGAGATGCTGGCATCGGCGTTGGTGGTCGTATCCCAGGACACGAATTCCGGCCAAATCAGCATCACTTCACGCTGCCCGAACTCAGAACGATAGGCGGTCGCTGCGACCACCGTCGCGCAATTCCAGCAGGAGGCATACACGAAGGCGCGCAGAGTCTGCGCAAGGGAGGCCAGTGCATTGGTCACTGCCTTAGTATCCAAGCCCGGCGCGCCCAGGATGCGCGGCTTGATGCCCAGCTTGGACTGCGCGGCCAGCAGCGCCTTGGCGCCGGTATAGCGGCCTTCAGGCGACACGCCACCAATCACCAGGGTGGTTTGCTCGGCTTCGTCTGCGCCTTCGGCCACGCGCACCAGCACAACCAGGGGCTTGGCTTGGGCGGCGATGGCTTCCAGCACGCGGCGCATGGTGCCACGCTTGCCGGCCTTGGCTTGGGCGGCGACAACATTGGTGATGAGCACGGCCGTGTCCAGCGGGAAGGCGTCTGCATCGGCGTCGTCGGCCGTGACAATCACGCCGATGACGGCGGTAGAGACGGTGCGAATGGGGCGCGTGCCTTCGTTGATTTCGATGACGCGCACGCCGTGGTGGTAATCGGTTGCCATGATGTTCCTTTCGATGAAAATTTGAAGTCTTGTATTCAGGCGCACTGCTACGGCGTAGCGGATGGCTCTGCCGGCCACTCGACTGGATCTGCGGAAAGATTCACTCTGCTCAGGTCAATCCGGTATTGGCGCCAGGCGGCAAGCGCACTCAGCTCTTCCGCTGTCGCCTGGCCCAACTCCGCCGCATCCTTGAGCGGTTCGATAGCCATTCCTGCAATGGTCATTAGGCCGGTGTAAGTCACCTTGTTGCGTGCCAAGACCTGTTCCATGTCCAGGGCGAGAGGTGCCGGCGAACGGTCGCACGAAATGAATTTCCCTTTGGCATACCTGTCACCGATGGCTACGCTGCTATCGGTGGGCAGGCCCTCAGCACGCTGCCCCTGTGCCAGGCCACGCGCCAATTGCTCTGTGTCATCCGATAACACGATGTTGACCACCATGTCCTTTTCAATAATTGCGAATGTCTGCATGGTTTCACCATTTGATAATCAAAATGCCGGGGCGTCCGGCCGCACCGTCGCCGCCAGGCCGGGCGGTTTCACCGGCTACGCTGCCACCTCCACCGCCACCGCCTGACGCATAGCCAATGCCAGCAGCACCGTTGATGCCGCCCGCCAAGGTCGAGCTTTGGGAGACACCGCCGCCGCCACCTGTCCCCCATGGCGAATTGCCCCCATTGCCGCCGATCCCGCCCATCGAATAGCCATTGCCTGGCGTCGCATTGCCGGCTGTTCCTGGCGTGCCGCCATTTCCAAATCCGGCGCCACCTACAAGGGTTACGTAAGCGCCGCCTGCGTAGCGCGTTCCGTCTCCGCCTGGACCGCCGGTCGATACAATGTTGACGCCATCGCCGGTGAGGGAGGTGTCTCCGCCTTTACCACCGCGTTGGCCATCCAGATCGAGGCCCCCATGGACACCGCCAGCACCTCCAGCGCCAATCACCACATTCAGCACCTGACCGGGCGTTACAGGGACTAGCACATCAATCAGATAGGACGCCGCACCGCCACCACCGCCCCCGCCACTGGCCGCATATCCAGAGCCACCCCCGTTGTACGCGCCGCCTGCACCGCCTCCGCCGCCACCGCCTCCACCCGCTGAGACACGAAGCGCCGTCACGTCATCTGGAACGGTAAATGTGCCGGACGACGTGAACACCGCGAACCGCAGTGGCGCGACCTGTTTGAGCGTCGCATTGAGGAATTCCGCATTGATCGCCTGGCCGCTCTTGGTCCCAAGCGGGGGAGTTGGAACAGTGGGGATGCCGGAAAACTGAGGGGATTTCAGCGGTGCAAGGTCGGCGTGCGTGTGTCCCTTCTGCGCGGCATACGCGACAATCGCGTCATCCGCATATTTGCGCGTGGCTAGCACCACCGCTGGGTCGATTTTCAATTCGACAGCCGCAGTGCTTGCGACCAGCAACACCACCCGCACAACCTGATCCTTGCCGGCGCCTTCGGCAATGACTGGCTTATAGCTGGGTGGGCAATTCGCAACGGCGCACAGGTCACCGGCTTCGTCGAAAATACCGATTTCACGTACCCACCAACCGCCCACATCCGCAGGCAGCACCTGCTCGATGATGATTTGGCTGGCGTTCTTCGGATCTTTGTCGAGCGTATTGATCGGTGCGCGACGTTGCTCCCGAACCAGGGCAACTTGCTTGCGGTCTGGCACCGGCAGCACGCCGTTACCATCACCCACGCCCATGTGCGTCAGCTTCAGCGGTACGCCTAGCGCCAAGGCATTGGCAATCTTGGCCTCGCCAATCTCAGTAGGGATAGAAAAATAAGTGCTCATGGGTAGATGGTCATGGTTTCGATGAAGTGAGCCGCACAGCCGATGAAGGGGCCACCAGTGATCTCGATGCTGTCCGGTGTCCAGGGATACACGGTGACGGTCTCGCCGAGCTGGACAAAGGTGCCGACGAAGAGCGAGCCCCGGACCTCCAAATGGATGCGCAAGCCCGTCAGGTGGCGAGAAAGGGGCTTGGCGTCATCAATGAGGCGTTCCATTTCAAGGAACATCTCATCGGTAATGCCGGCGTCCAGCACGCCGACTTCCAGCGCGAAGGTGCCACGCTGCCCGCGTGGTTCGGTCTGCCACCATTCGCGAATCTTGATGATGTAGCCCAGCGACTCGACCACGCCGCGCACGGCGGCAATGGTCCCCTTGTGCTGGTGGATATAGCGGGCGGCCTTGATCGTGCCGCGCTTGATCGACTCCGGCCAAGCGTCGTCCCAGCGATCCACAGAAAATGACCAGGCCAGGAAGGGCAGCAGATCGACCGGGCAACGGTCAGCACTCCATAGGTCGCGAATGGGTACCGGAGTGTCGGCCAGCGCCGCACAGGCACGCGCAATGGCTCGCTCCAAGGGCGTGGTATTCGGTGGCAAGGTCGGGACGGGGTTATACACGGTCCACCTCTTCCAGCACCTCGGCGGTGATGTGAATGCCGGTACAGCGCGCGGCCTGGGTCCGTCCGCACAGAATGTCTGCGGCCGGCGATTTCACCAGGACATTGCGCACGCCCTCGACCTTGAGCGCAGCCACGTAGGCATTGCGATAGACGCTGTAGCCGAGCGGGCGCAGCGGCTTGGCCATGAGCGCAGCGTTTGCCCTGGCGGCATTGAGCGCAATCGAGGCTTCCGGGCCTTTCTCGACATAAACCACCGCTTCCAACTCATAGTCCGTGACCTGGCCCTGTACGACTGAAACCAGATCGCCCAGCGGCCGGA
>NZ_BADI01000872.1:0-1599 GCF_000333555.1 Herbaspirillum sp. B65
TTTCTATCCTGTCGTGCGGCTCTCTTGTGCCGGTTTTGGCGCGCTTTGTCCATGCGGGCAGCGGCCTTGTCCTGGCTTTGCCTCTGGTTTTATGGAGTCGATGGCTGCCCGCACCAGGATGTCAGCTTAATCGCAAGCGCGGCAGGTGGCTGTCGGCGCCTGGCTTGCGCTGCTGTCGGCGGGCAGGATGGGCCGCCGGGGCGCGGGCGATGTGGCCTTGTTCATGTGGCGACGCACAATCATGATTAATTGGGTATGCTTGTCGCCAATTAAAATTGGCGTATCGCCAAGCAAACAATTAAAAAGACCACTACTTCTCATGTCCTGCTACGTTGAACACCAGATTTTCCAAGAATTGCAAGACTCCGAAGTCTTGCCTGCACCTTCCGGCGTGCGCCTGAAGATCATGCAGATGTGCCAACAGGAAGACATTGCCCTGGCGGACCTGGTAGCGCAGGTGCAGGGCGACCCGGTCCTGGCCGGTCGCCTGATCCAGATCGCCAACATCCCCAATATCAACAAGGGCCGCATGGTGGCCGCGGTCAATATCGATCTGCTGCTGATGGTGGGGCTGCACGCGGTGCGCCAGATGGCACTGGCCATTTCGCTGACCGAATCGGCGCGCCGCGGTGATTGCCAGGAATTCGACTACCAGCGTTTCTGGAGCCGTTCCACAGCCATGGCCTGTGCCGGCCAGGCCCTGGGCGAGCTGTTGCAGGTGGCGCCACCGGCCGAGATGTTTACGGTCGCCCTGTTGGCCGACATCGGCCGGCTCGGCCTGGCCTCGGCGCGGCCCCGCCGCTATGGCGAGCTGCTGCGTAGTGGCGTGCAGGGGTCGGCGCTGCGCGCGCAGGAGAAGGATCTCTTCGGCTTCCATCACCTGGAGCTGGCCGCTGCCATGATGCAGGACTGGCTGTTTCCCCGGCTCTTCTGCGAAGCGGTGCTGCATCATGGCGCGCCCGAACAGAGCGGCCTGGATGAAGCGGATCGCCAGCAGCGCCTGATCCGCGTACTGGAACTGGCCGCTTGCGTGGCCGATCTCTGCGTGGCCAGCGAGGCCGAGCGGACCGCCTTGCTGCCGCGCCTGTTGCGGCTGAGTGGGCCGGTCGAGCTGCCCATTGCCACGCTGGCTGCCATCTGCAGCCACGTCAGCCAGGACTGGAGCCAGTGGGGCGCCTTGCTCAAGGTGCCGGCCAGGGTTCTGCCCGAGCTCGGCACGGAATTGGTTGCGGCGCTGCAACAACCGGGCTGAGCCGATGACAAGAAACTTCAGTTTTAGTCAGGAAAAATCGAAGTTTTTCGTTGCAGATTTGTCAGCCGCCAATGGTACTATCCCCTCGCTCTGGAATTGAACCGCCGATGTTGATTGTCTGGAAAGAAGTGCTCACGCCACCTGGCCGTGCCCACTTCCGTCATCACAGACCTGGCCCGGCCTCGCTTCCAGCTGCGCGCAAGGTTCGATGAACCCAGCCTCGGATGTTCCTTCCGTAAAAGCCACGGCATTTACCGCAGCCACCCAGGAGAACATATTCATCAAATAGGCCTTGCCTGCACCCTTACTGTCGGCAATGCATGGGCCTTGCCTTTGTTAATGTGTTC
>NZ_BADI01000871.1:0-919 GCF_000333555.1 Herbaspirillum sp. B65
AATGCCCTGGGCGCCCTNGGTCCCTGGGAAGATCGAGCAGCTTTTCTCCTGAAGAAAGACATAGCTGGGATTGGCATGAGCAACTCTTCCTTGCGCGCCGGATGGCCTGGACCCAGGCCTTGATGTTCTGGGCCGAGGCCTGGGACAGTTCCATCTCGCCCTTGTCCACCAGATAGCGCCCGATGGACTTGTAGGGCCGGCCATTCTGGTCGGCATAGGCCAGGCGGATGGTCTCGCGCGACTCCGGCAGGTAGACCCGACCAGAACCCTGCACCTGCAGGAAGAAAGCCTCCACCGGATCATCCACCCAGACGATCTCCTTGCCGGCCAGAGCATTGCCCTGCATCAACTCAGCCCGGGTCGGGTACGGCACCACCTTGCGCCCCACCAGCTTGCCGCGCAGGCGCAAGTTCTTCAGTTCCGGGTAGGCACTGGCCAGGTCGATGGTCAGCAAGTCCTCCGGCGCCTGGTACAGCGGCGTCTGGTACGGCCCGCCGCGCCGACGCGAACCGCGCAGCAGCGGCTCGTAGTAACCGGTCACCAGCCCGGTATCGGTACCATCCGGGTTAAACAACTGATAAGGCGTGAAATAGGTCTCGAAATATTGGCGCAGGAAACCGAGGTCATTGGCATTGACCTGCTGGGCCGCGCTACAGGCGGCACGCCACTCGGGCTTGCGGATCATCACCGAGCAGGACGATTGCACGGCCGGCCAGGCTTCGCGCAGGTCGTCATTGGTCCAGCCGGGGAGTTGGGAGAAGGTGGTGGCGCGCATGGCCGGCCCCGGCTGCACGACCGGCCGGGGGCCAGGCTGGCCGGGCTCAGGCGTGGTCAGCGGGGTGGTCTGGCAGGCTGCCAGCAGGACGGCGACCGAGACCGCCAATATCAGGTCACTTAGGCGAGGCAGCGCCGCACGCTG
>NZ_BADI01000870.1:0-3028 GCF_000333555.1 Herbaspirillum sp. B65
AACATCAATAAGACCATGCGTTCCTGGATCAATCATCTCAAATTCTCACGCAAGTTCGTCTTCATCGGCGCACTCGCTTTCATGCTGTTCATCGTTCCGACTACCTTGCTGGTACGGGGCAACCTGCAAGACCTGGCTGTGGCCCAGCGCGAGGAGCTGGCCATCCAGCCCGGCCGCGACCTGTTGTTATTGCTCAAGCAGATGCAGCAGCATCGCGGCCTGTCGGCGCTGTACCTGGCCGATGGTGATGGCGCTGCGGCCAGCCGGGCCGAACGTCAGAAGGAGGTAGAGGCAACGCTGGAACGCGTGCGCACCGGCCTGCTGCCATTGCAAGACAAGGACTTGATCGATACCCTGGATCGTCTTGCCACTGACTGGCGTGCGCTGGCACAGAGCATCGCCGCCAAGTCCATCACCGGCGCCCAGAGCAACCAGCAGCACGCGCAATTGATTGCCCGCGAACTGCTGCTGCTTGATGACCTGGCCAATAGCTCCGGCCTGGCGCTGGAGTCCGAAGCCGCACTGTTCTACGTCCAGCGTGCCGTCATGAGTGAACTGCCGCAATTGACCGAAGCGCTGGGCCAGGCCCGGGCCCGTGGCGCGGTCATACTGGGTCGCGGCCAAGCCGATGCCGAGGAGCGCGCCCGCCTGGAAAGCCTGGCCGACCGTGCGCGTCGCGCCTATGAGAATGCGCGCCGTTCGCTGTCCATGGCGGCCGGCAAGCACGCCTTGCCGGCGACCGTGGAAGCGGCCCGTGTGGCCGCGTTGGCCGATGCCGATGAAGCCTTCAAACTGGCCGACAGCGCCATCATGCGCGCCGACCCGTTGACCATGCCGGCCCCGCAATGGGTGGCCACCATGACCCGCATCATCGATACCCAGTTCGTACTGGTGAACGCCTCCTTCGAGATGATGCGTGATGAACTGCAGACCAAGATTCCGCGCCTGCGCAATGAACTGATCGTGCTATGCGTGGCCCTGGCCGCCCTGGCATTGGCCGCGCTGTGGGTGATGGTCGCCATCACCCGCGCCACCACGGCGGCCATTGCCGATGCAGTACGCCTGACCGAGGCCGTGTCGGCCGGTGACCTGACGCAGCACGTGGAGGTCAAGGGCAGCGACGAAGTGGCGCGCTTGCTGACCGCCATGCAAACCATGACCGCGCAACTGAGCAAGGTGGTGGGCAGCGTGCGCAGCAATTCCGAAAGTGTGGCCACGGCCAGTGCGCAGATCGCGCAAGGCAATGCCGACCTCAGCAAGCGCACCGAGGAACAGGCCAGCGCCCTGCAGCAAACGGCGGCCTCGATGGAAGAACTGGGCTCGACCGTGCAACAGAATGCCGACGGCGCCCGTCAGGCCGGACAACTGGCGCGCGACGCTGCCGAAGTCGCCAGCCAGGGCGGCGCAGTGGTACAGCAGGTGGTGCAGACCATGCAAGGCATCCACGCCAGTTCGGACCGCATCAGCGACATCATCGGTGTCATCGATGGCATCGCCTTCCAGACCAATATCCTGGCCTTGAACGCCGCCGTGGAAGCGGCGCGTGCCGGCGAACAGGGCCGCGGCTTTGCGGTGGTGGCCACCGAAGTGCGCAGCCTGGCACAGCGCTCGGCCACCGCCGCGCGCGAGATCAAGGAATTGATCACCGCCAGCGTCGACCAGGTCGGCCAAGGCACGCAACTGGCCGATCAGGCCGGCAAGACCATGGAAGAAATCGTCACCTCAATTCGCCGCGTCAGCGACATCATGGTCGGCATCAATGCCGCCACCGCCGAGCAGAACACTGGCATCGCCCAGGTCGGTCAGGCGGTCACGCAGATGGATAGCACCACGCAACAGAATGCGGCGCTGGTGGAACAGAGCGCGGCGGCAGCCATCAGCCTGTCGGCCCAGGCCCGCGAGCTGGTGCAGGCGGTGGCGGTGTTCCGGGTGGCATCGCGGGCGCTGATGGCCTGATGCCTTGAGTCGCAGGATCGATGAGCGTCGCTTCATCGCAGAAAGTGAAAGGCCCGCAGTTCATGCTGCGGGCCTTTGTTGTTGCGGCACAGGAAGAGTTCGGCTGGAAGCCGGCGCTCAACGATAGAAGGGTTCGACCCGGCCCTTGAGCTTGGTCAGCATGGGATTGCCCTTGCGGTCCAGCGCGCGGCCGGCAGGGATCTTGATCCAGCCTTCGCTGATGCAATACTCGCTGACGTTGTTGAATTCCTTGTCGTTGAGCTTGATGCCGATGTCATGCTCGAAGATGGCGGCATCGTAATGCGGGCTGCGGGGATCGATGCTGAGGCGATCGGGGAGGGCGGGGCGTTGTGCGGTGTCGTTCATGGGCGCGATTATCGGATATAAAAACGGGCAAGACAATTGTTTCATACCGGCGCAGCATCCTGCTGGCAGGTGATCCAGGGCCTGTATGCGAACGACCATCCAAGCAACCGGGCATCTATCCCAATTACTTCACCTTGCGCGTGACCATCGACGATGCCGCCCGCGGCCACGCCCACAAGGCCGCCGTAGCGCTGCTCCAGACGGCCCGGTGGGCCGATGCACAACAGTTCATAGTTGGCGTGCAGCGCGCTTAGCCAGGCAATGAACTGGGCGCTACCTCCTTGGGGGCGCCCAGAAGGGGATGGGCGGCGCCACTCGGCTATAATGTCGGGCCTTGGCCGCTGGCCCCTGTCGTGTTGCTGCGCTCACCCGCGCCGGCACGTGGGGCGTCCACCGCGGCCCAACCCCGTCATAGCACCGGCATCGCGCCGGTCGTAGGAGAAACCATGAACAACCGCGCAAGAAAACGCCTGATCTATCGCCGTCACCGCATCGGCCTGTTGATCGCTGCCATCGAATCCCTGATGGCCCTGGAAGAGTCGATGCTGCAAGCCAAGCAGGCGGCCTGAGTCTCCTCCACCGCTGCAGTGCGGATCTGAAGCCGGCCCGTGGGCCGGTTTTTTTTACGGCCCTATGACCTTGTGCAGCCTGTAAAGATCGATTGACGTCTGCCCTCATTTCTGCGAAATGCTCAACGGCATTGCAG
>NZ_BADI01000869.1:0-8721 GCF_000333555.1 Herbaspirillum sp. B65
CACCGGGTCGCCATGCCGCAACTGGCAATCCCAGTGCGCGGCTTCCCAGCGGGTCTTGCGGTGGGGCATGTGAGTCCTTCTGCGGGAGGTTGGTTTCCCGTAGAAAGCGGAGGCAGGTCGTGCTGGCCAGTATCGGGAAAGCGCAGATGGTTACATGAGGCCTGCACGAAGTCTGTTGAAATGCTTCGAGAAATGTCGCGTTTTCTAAAGAGGTCGTTGACGTGGAAACCCTTGTTACGCGGCGCTCACCCGCCCCGATCATGGGTGAGCAGCCTGCTGCTGCGGCCTGCGATCAGGGCGAAGAAAAAGCGAAGAATTCCGGCGCCAGGCACGAGTACAGGCGTCGATATTGTTCCAGCCTGCGCATGAGTTGTGATTGCCGTGCCTGGTCCGGTGCATAGCGTTCCAGCACCTCGGGCGCCACGCACACATCACGCACATCCTCGCTGGTATGCGCCAGGCGCCCCAAACGCGCCGCCCCCAGCGCCGCGCCCACTTCCGCCCCGGCATGGTGTCGAAGGGGAATCCCCAAGGCCGTCGCACACAATTGCCCCCAGAACGCGCTGCGCGAGCCGCCTCCCACGAAGGCCGCACTGTGCAGCACGGTGCCAGCCGCCTGCAAGGCCGCATAGCCATCGGCCATGGCAAAGGCCACGCCTTCCATCACCGCATAGGCCAGGTGCGCCGCCTCATGCGCGGATGTCATGCCAAACAGCACACCCTTGGCCGCGGCATCGTTATGCGGCGTGCGCTCACCGTTCAGGTAGGGCAGGAACAGGGGCGCTTGCGCCTGCTGCGCTGGGGGCAGGCGTTCGGCAGCGCTCACCAGCTCAGGCACTTCGCGCCCCAGCACGCCGGCGAGCCAGTGCAGGCTGGCCGCGGCCGACAGGATCACGCTCATCTGGTGCCATTGGCCCGGCAGGCAGTGGCAGAAGGCGTGTACGCCCTGCTGGGGATTGGGCGCGTGCTGTGCGGTGGCGGCGAACAAGACGCCTGAACTGCCCAGCGAGAGGAAGGCGTCGCCGGCTTGGATCACGCCGATACCCACCGCGCTGGCGGCATTGTCGCCGGCGCCCCCGGCCACCACCACCGGCGCGCTGATGCCCCATTCGCGGCGCAAGTCCTCGCGCAGGTGGCCGGCCACGGCGCTGCCTTCGACCAGGCGCGGCATGTGGCTGCGGCTCAGGCCCGTGGCGTGCAGCATCCGCTCGGACCAGTCGCGCCGGGCCACATCCAGCCACAGCGTGCCGGCCGCATCCGACATCTCGGAGACGAATTCGCCGGTCAGCTTCCAGCCCAGGTAATCCTTGGGCAGCAAGACCTTGTCGATGGCGCGGTAGACCGCCGGTTCATACTTCGACAGCCACAGCAGCTTGGGGGCGGTAAAGCCCGGCATGGCGCGGTTGCCGGTGATGTCGGCGGCATCCGGGACCAGCGCTTCCAGCTCCACGCACTCGGCGTGCGCGCGCATGTCGTTCCACAGGATGGCCGGGCGCAGTACGTTGCCGTTGCGGTCCAGCAGGGTGGCGCCATGCATCTGCCCCGAGATACCGATGCCGCGCAGCGCCTGGAAGGCGTGCGGGGCCGTGGCGCGCAGCGTGGCGATGGCGTCCAGGGTGGCGTTCCACCAGGCCTGCGGGGCTTGTTCGGACCATAGCGGATGCGGATGGTCCACCCGCAGCCGCGCACTGCTGGTGGCGATGATGTTGGAGTCAGGGTCGGTCAGGACCAGCTTGACTTCGGAGGTGCCAAGGTCGATGCCCAGATAGCTCAATTGGTTTCCTTTGCTTGCGTGGAGGTTCAGGCCACTGCCCGGGCTTCGTCATTGAGCCGGTGCAGCGCGCGAAAGCGCGAGGGCGGCATACCCTTGTAGGCCAGGAACTGGCGGTTGAAATTGGAGAGATTGTTAAAGCCCACCCGGTAGCACACCTCGGTCACGCTCAATTCGGTACACATGAGCAGCTCGCAGGCTTCGTTGAGGCGCAGGCCGTTCTGGTACTGGATGAAGGTACTGCCGGTATGGCGCTTGAAAAAGCGTGTGAAGCTGCTCACGCTCATGCCGGCCAGTTCGGCCACGTCGGTTTCGCGCAGGTTGCCGCCCAGGTTCTGGGCGATGTAGGACAAGACCTGGTTGATGGTGGAGGACATGTGGCGCTGGGCATGGACTTCGTAACCGGGGCCGGCCAGTGGCCGGCGCTGCGGGCAGGAGGCCAGTTGTTCCAGTACCGCCATCATCCACACCACGCGCTTGGCGCCGCTGGCCTGCGCCAGGTCTTGCATGAGCGGGGTGATGGCCACGCCCAGCGCATCGGGAAACTGCAGGCCGCGCGCGGCGCCATCGAGCAAGTCCTGCAGTGGCGCGAGTTCGGGAATGGCACCCAGCACGCGCTCGGCGAAGGTGCGCGAGAACTGCAGCACCAAGTCGCGCGAAGGTACCTGATCGCCCGCGCCCAGGTTGCTGACCCAGTTGTGCGGCAGGTTGGGGCCGGTCAGCACCAGGTTGCCGGGGGCGAAGTCGCCGATGAAGTCACCCACGAAGAACTTGCCGCTGGAGGCGGTGATGACGTGGACTTCGTATTCGGGATGGAAATGCCATTTGGCCACCGTGTGCGGGTAGTCATGCACCCAGGCCCTGAACGATTCGTCCTGGCGGGTATGGACCAGCTCCAGATCCGGGCTCATGCTTTGTCTCCTTGCGGTGCGGGTCGTCGTCCGGCCACGACGGCGCCAGGGCGCCAGCGGGCAGCGACAGGTTTTCTCCGCTCTTTACATCGAACACGTGCAGATCTTGTTCATCGAAGGCCAGCCGCAGCGCTGCGCCCGTCTGCGGCAGGCGCTGCGCCGGCAGCAGCGCGGTCAGCGTCTCGTCGCCGTGGCGACAGGTCAGCAGGGCATCGGCACCCAGGATCTCGACCAGTTCCACGCTGACATCAGAGGTCAGACTTCTGTTGTCGTCCTGCTCTCTTGCCAAGCGGACGTAATCGGGACGCACCGCCAACTTTACCGCCAATCCATCGGGCAGGCGTGAAAACCTTTCATCGTGCAATACCCAGCATTGCGACTGTTGCGACCGTTGCGAGGTGCAGCGCACCGCCACTTGCTGGCCGTGTCGTTCTACCACGCCGGAGAGGAAGTTCATGGCCGGCGTGCCGATGAAGCCGGCGGCAAACAGGGTGCGCGGATAACGGTAGAGCTCGGCCGGGCTGCCGGCCTGCACGATGTGGCCGCCCTGCATCAGGATCACGCGGTCGGCCAGCGTCATGGCTTCCAGCTGGTCGTGGGTGACGTAGACGGTGGTGGTGCGCAGGCGCTGGTGCAGGCGTTTGATATCGCCGCGCAACTGGGCGCGCAGCTTGGCGTCCAGGTTGGAGAGCGGTTCATCGAACAAGAACACCGAGGGCGTCTTGATGATGGCCCGGGCAATCGCGGCGCGCTGCTGCTGGCCCCCGGACATGGCGCGCGGCTTGCGTTCCAGCAGCGTCTCCAGGTTCAGCATGGCCGCCACCTCGCGCACCCGCCGGTCGATCTCGGCGGCCGGGCGTTTCAGGCGGCGCAGGCCGAAGGCGATGTTGTCATAGACATTCATGTGCGGATACAGCGCATAGTTCTGGAACACCATGGCCACGTTGCGCTCCCGTGCCGGCAGGTCGTTGACCACCTTGCCACCGATACAGAGCGTGCCGCCGCTGATCTCTTCGAGCCCGGCGATCATGCGCAGCATGGTCGATTTGCCGCAGCCGGAAGGGCCGAGCAAGACCACGAATTGGCCGTCATCGATCTTCAGGTCCAGCGGATGCAGCACCGGCGGGCCACCGGCGTAATGCTTGGACAAGCCCTGGCAGAGGATATCGGCCATGTTCAGCCTGCCATTTCGATCTGGATCTTCACATCCTGCGGCTGGCCGCTGGCGGCTTCTTCGAAAGCGCGGATGCTTTGCGAGAAGGGGAAGCTGCGCGAGATGAAGGGCTTCACATCGATCATGCCCGAGCTGATCAGGGCCAGTGCTCGCGGGAAGATGTTGGCGTAGCGAAATACCGATTCCAGTCGCACTTCACGGGTTTGCATGGCCACCACGTCCAGCGCCACCGGTGCGGCCGGCATCCCGACCAGCACCGCGCAGCCGCCAGGGCAGATCATCTCCAGCAGGTGGTGGTAGACGCCGGCATGACCGGAGGCCTCGAACACCACATCGGCGCCCCAGCCTTCGGTGCGCTGATGCACCACCTCCACCAGCGACTGCTGGCTGACATCGACACATCAAGATTCCCGAAGACACCAAGGAATTCGCCATCAACGCCTCCAACCAGCGTCACTGGTTCCCGCCGGTCAAGCGTTATGTCGATGAAATGCTGGCGGGCGTGACCGGCCCGCTCGGCAAGGATTTCAACATGCGCTGGATCGCTTCCATGGTGGCCGACGTGCATCGCATCCTCAACCGCGGCGGTATCTTCATGTACCCGGCCGACGCCCGCGAACCGGGCAAACCGGGCAAGCTGCGCCTGATGTACGAAGCCAATCCGATGGCCTTCATCGTCGAGCAGGCTGGTGGCGCCGCCACCGATGGCCAGCAGCGCATCCTCGACATCCAGCCCGAGAAGCTGCACCAGCGCGTGGCCGTGTTCCTGGGGTCGAAGAACGAAGTGGATCGCGTCACTGCCTATCACCAGCAATAAGCCTGCACGAGCACGCTGCCGCCCGCCTGATGCGGGCGGTTTTTTTTGTGTGCTTGAGCCAGCCGCTTATTGTTTTTCGGCCTGCGCCAGGCGCACCTGGTTGCGCCCGCCATGCTTGGCCTGGTAGAGCGCGATATCGGCCTGCCCCAGCAAGTCTTCCAGCGTGCGCGCGCCGGGCTCCAGCAATTCCAGCGCACCGACCCCGGCACTGATGGTCAGCACGCCGGCCGGATTGCCCCGATGCGGCAGATCCAGCGCCTGGATGCCGGCGCGGATCTTCTCGGCCACCAGCATGGCGCCGGCGGCATCGGTGTCGGGCAGCAGCATGAGCATTTCCTCGCCGCCGTAGCGTGCCGCCAGGTCACCCGGGCGGCGCTGGCGTTGCTTGAGCACGGCGGCGATGCGGCGCAGGCATTCGTCACCGGCTTGGTGGCCATAGAGATCGTTGTACTGCTTGAAGAAATCGACGTCGATCATGATCAGCGAGAGCGCCCCATTGCTGCGCAGGGCGCGCCGTAATTCCGCCGCCAGCACCGTATCCAGATGACGCCGATTGGCCAGGCCCGTCAGGCCATCCTGGTGGGCCAGCAGTTCCAGTCGCTGGTTGGCCTGGTGCAGTTCGCCCATCACTTGCAAGGCACGGTCCTCGGCGGCCAGGCGCAGATCGATCAGGCCGATCAGGCGCCAGCCGAAGATGGCGATGATCAGCAGCAACAGCAGCACCGCCGCACCATACACCACGGTCTGCTGACGCCAGATCGCCAGCGCTTCCTGGCGCGCGATGCTCACTGTCACCATCAGCGGAAAATCCTGCACCGCCTGGTAGGTCAGGTAACGGTAGCTGGCGTCCAGCGGCGAGACGATTTCCGCATGACCGCTGGATGGGCCCCGCAGCAGTTCGCGCAGGGTCGGGTCCTGGCTCAGGTCGCGGTTGATGTAGTCGGGCTCGAAAGGCTGGCGTGTGAGAATGAGGCCGGGGCGCAGGATGAGCAGGATGGAACTGTCGCGCCCGATTTCCATCGACTGGTACAAGGCATTGAAGTGCTCCAGCCGCAAGGTCGCCAGCAGCACTCCGGCAAAGTGCCCATCGGCATGGTTCAGGCGCAGCGACATCGGGATTACCCATTGTCCGGTGCTCCGGCTGATGAGCGTAGCGCCGATGTGCGGTTCGCCATCTTCGTGATCGCGGTGGTAGCGGAAATAGTCACGGTCGGCATTGTTGGCATCGCGGCGCGATGGTGGCGAGGAACTGGCAATGCGCTTGCTGCTGGCATCAAACACATAGAGCCCATCGAGTTGCGGCATTTCACTGGCCAGGCGCTGCAGCAGCGGCCCCATGGCAGGGGTCTGCGGGCTGTCCACCCCGCTTTCGTAGATACGGTCGCTGATGTTGACCAGCACGCCATGGGTGGCCTGGAACACATCATAGGCCTGGCGCGCCAGGGTGCGAGCGATGTTGCCGGAATAGATGCGGGTATTGTTCACCTGCGCCATGCGTGCATTCACGCTTTGCCAGACGTGGCCGGCAGCAATGGCCATACAGATCAGGATGACAAACAGACGGGCACGCCGCGCCACCGAGTGGCGCGCAACCGGTCCCGCCTTTGCCAGCATTGCCCGCATGTGATGTATCTCCCCCTTCCGGCCGGCCTGCTCCCCACCCAGGGTAGCCGTTTGAGGCAGTATAAGGAGCCGGTGCGGCGCCGTTGACGGCAATCAGCCTGCGAAAAAGCCCTCAATTCATGGGCTGGACCGCTGGCCGGCGCATCAGTTTGACGCTGTGCAAGGCCGTCAGCAGCACCGATAGCCAGATCGGCACATAGGTGCCCAGCTGCGCCAGATGCAGGGTTTCGCCCAGCACCGCCATGGCCACCAGTACCAGCAGCACCGGTTCGACGTAGCCGAGGATGCCGAACAGCCCCATGGGCAGCAGCTTGCCGGCGCGCAGGTAGCTGGTCAGGGCGATCATGCTCAGTACCCCCAGCCCCGGCAGCAGCAGCCACATGGTAGGGGTATGCAGGATGGTGACGGTGCGCTCGCTGGCAGCCAAGGCCAGCAGCGAGGGCAGCGCCAGCACCATCAACTCCACCGCGAAGATCAGCAGCGAATCGATATGAATGCGCCGACGCAGGATGAAGTAGGGCGGATAGCCCAGCGCCACTGCCAGGGTCGGCCAGGAAAAGGCGCGCGTCATCCACAGTTCATGCGCCACCCCCACGCAGGCACACAGCACGGCCAGGCGTTGCAACAGGTCCATCTTTTCGCCGTAGTGGAAACGTCCGACCAACACCATCGACAAGGGCAGCAGGAAATAACCCAGCGACACTTCCAGCGCACGGCCATTGACCGAGCCCCACAGGAACAGCCATTGCTGCAGGGCCAGCAAGGCGCTCATCAGCAGCAGCAAGGCGATGCGGGCCGGACTGCCCAGCAGTTCGGCCATGGCCGAACGCAGCCGCGGCAGGTCGCCGCGCCAGGCCAGCAGGCCCAGTACGCATAGCAGGGTGATGACGATGCGCCAGGCAAAGATCTCAGTACCATCGAGCGGTGCCAGCAGGCGGGTATAACCGGAAAGGAAGGCAAACAGGGAAGAGGCCAGCACGGACAAGCCGATGCCGCGGCCGATATCTTGAGGGTTCATCATGGGACCAGGTGCGCCCGGCGGCAAGGAAGAGACGCCGGCAAAGACGCGATTCTACGGCAAGCCGACGCAGCAGGGGCTGGGCGCGCAAAAAGCCCCGGCACCGGGCCGGGGCTTCAGGTCGGGAAATCAGAGTTCAGAACTCAGAGGTCATAGCTGACTTATGCACCCGGCGAAGTACCCAGCGGACCATCCTTCAGTTCACGGGCATAGTTGTTAGGGCGGCCATTGGGCATTTCATAGCTCTTGTGATCGACGTATTGACCGTTCTGCCCGCTCTCCTGCAGGGCGGCCGGTGAGGCTGTCTGCTCGCCTTGGTAGTTGTAGTACTGCGACGGCGAGGCAGCCGGGGAGGTCGAATCATATTGCTGCTGCGGGTTGCCCTGCAGGGAGCTGCCACCCTGGTCGTAGGACTGGGCATAGGCACCGCCGGCAAAAGTGGCGGCGGCCAGTACGGCGGCGGTGAGGAAGGTCTTGGTCATGGCTGTTCTCCTTTATCCGGGTTGAGGGGGCATGGCTGAAAACCTGGATTCATCATAGAAAGCTGCGCACGTGGCTACAGTCGGAAAGCCCTGCATGTTCTTGTCGGCGTTTTCGCGCGTGTCCGACAGCCGGATTCGGTCCTTGAGAGAAACAGCGGCGGCGAATGGACTCTTGCAGAAAACGAGATCAATCCATCTCATCCTTGCACATCCTTTATCAATCAAGGTGTCCAGGACAGTCAGCGCGCGAGCTATTCGTCGTGTGGTCGAGCATGTCCGTGTCAGCGTCAAAGCTGACATGCGGGAAGCGATTCGTTACCAAACGTAGCATTGCCTCATGCTGAGTCATGCGAGTTTGTGTGAGGATATTTGCCGACCGGGGCGAGCCTGTAGGATGGCCCGACCAATGAGCAGGGCGCATGGGCCGCGTCTTTGTCAGCCTTTGATCTGCAACAAGTCCTGGCTGATTGGTTGTCGTAAAAAGACCAAGCCTCTCAGGCGACGCGAAATGGACTTTGGTCTGGCCCGTAAGCAGGCTATGCTGAATTGAACATAAAGCCAATGACGCCCCATCGCCGGGCGCCGTGATGAGCAAGCAAGGGGGACCTCATGCAGAAGCTTTTGCCCGCTATCATGCTGGTCGCAATGACCATGCCGCTGTCGGTTGCGGCCGCCGACTGCGCCAAGGTGATCATCTCGGCCGACTCCGATTACGCGCCCCTGCACTGGTATGACGGCAAGCGTCTCACCGGGGCCAGTATCGAGATCGCCACCCGTGCATTGACGGCGCTGAAGATCCCCTATGAGGTGCGCTATGTCGGCCCCTTCCATCGCGTGCTCAAGGAAGCCGAGAGTGGTGCAGTCTCCATGGTGGCATCGCTGAAGAACACCCCGGAGCGCCAGCAATACCTGGCCTTTCACGCGG
>NZ_BADI01000868.1:0-13317 GCF_000333555.1 Herbaspirillum sp. B65
TCGCCATAGCTGGCCGAGTAATAGCCTCTGTTCTGGCCCGCACTCTGGGTGGCGGCGCGGTGGAATTGCGCCAGTGCTTCCACGTATTGCCCACGCGAGAGCGTCAGCACGCCCTGCTCGCCCACCAGCAGATCGAGATTGCCCGGTTCCAGGCTGGCGTCATTGCGCGGGAAAGCCTGCGCCGCCCGGGCATAGGCTTGGACCGCGGCCTCATTGTCACCGCGCCGCAGCGCCAGCTTGGCGCGCACCCACCAGGCCAGCGCCGATTCCTGCTGATCCACCAGCGCTTGAGCCAATTCATAGCGACCACTGCGATAGGCCAGTGCCGCCACGCGGTCGGCACCGGCGATATGTTCCAGCCCGCGCCGCTTGAGCGCATCGACCAGATTCACCAGCATGGTATTGGGCTTGAACTTGGCGCTGCGGGCGGCATCGGCATAACCGGAAGAACCGTAGGCGGGCGCGCTCGGATCGTAGTCGCCGCCCCCGATCTGCGGCCCCTCCACGACGTCACCCACGCGCGCCAGCGCATAGGCCACCAGCAGCTGTTGTGCCACCGCATCGTCGATCAGCTCGGCACTGGTGGCCGACCGCGCCAGACTCCAGGACGCCAGCGCCTGCAAGGACGACTGCGCACTGAGCGAGCCACGCGCAGCCTGTTCGGCATAGAGATGGATGGCTTGCTTCAGATCGGCCGGTTTGATGCTTTCGCCACAGGCATGACCCTCATTGAAATCGGACCAGTTGCACGCCCCCGCCTCCCCCACCAGCAACAGGCGCGCCTGCTCGCCATAACTGGCCACGGCCAGGCCCAGTGGATCGGGCGCACCGGCCAGCGCCAGCGCACGGGATTGCGTGAAGCTGGCGATGGCCTGTTCGCGCCGGCCTTCGATGGCGTGCAGGCGGCCCAGCATGTAGGCCGCCCATACTGCGCGCTCGCGGGCTTGTGGCGCTGGCAGCGCCAATACTGGTCTCGAACTGGCGCACGGTCAGTACGCGGCGCACTACCTTGGCCAAGGTATTGATCAACATGCCGCCGATGATCCAGATGACGATGGCGGCGATCACCTTCAGGCCGAAGGGCACCAGGTAGAGGTTGATGAGGGTGTCGAAGTTGAGCAGGTGGGTGGGCATCGGTATTTCCTTATCTTGTGTCGTGGCAATGCGTGCCAATGCGTGGCAGGGTGTGCGGCACCGGTTGTGCTTAGTCCGAGCGAGGTCGGTTTTGTTGCACAGCCAGCGCCCAAAACGAAATCCCCCGCAACACAGGGTGCGTTGCGGGGGACCGGTCAGCTCATACGCTGGGCTGCAGAACGCTGTTTAACGCTTGAGCGCGCGCCAGCCGATGTCGCGACGCATCTGCGAACCGGCGAAGTGGATCAGGTCGGCGGCGTCATAGGCGTGCTTCTGCGCGACCTTGACGCTGTCGCCCAGGCCCACCACGCACAGCACGCGGCCACCATTGGTGGTCAGCTTGTCGCCGGTGAGGGTGGTGCCGGCATGGAAAGTCACGCAATCGGCAGTCTCGGCCGGGATATCGGTGATCAGATCACCACGGCGCGGTTCTTCCGGGTAGCCATGGGCAGCCATCACCACGCCCAGCGCGGTGCGGCGGTCCCATTCCAGTTCCACCTTGTCCAGCGTGCCGGTCACGGCATGTTCGAATACGGTCAGCAGATCCGTCTTCAAGCGCGCCATGATCGGCTGGGTTTCCGGGTCGCCCATGCGGCAGTTGAATTCCAGCGTCTTGGGGTTGCCTTCGGCGTCGATCATCAAGCCCGCATACAGGAAGCCGGAGAAGGGGATGCCATCCTTGGCCATGCCCTGCACGGTAGGCACGATGATCTCGCGCATGACGCGCGCGTGCAGCGCCGGAGTGACGATGGGGGCCGGCGAATAGGCGCCCATGCCACCGGTATTGGGACCTTGGTCGTGGTCTTGTAGGCGCTTGTGGTCCTGGCTGGTGGCCAGCGGCAGGATGTTCTTGCCGTCGACCATGACGATGAAGGAAGCTTCTTCGCCAGCCAGGAATTCCTCGATCACCACGCGCGCGCCGGCGTCGCCCAGCTTGTTGTCGGAGAGCATCATGTCCACGGCGGTATGCGCCTCTTCCAGCGTCATGGCCACCACCACGCCCTTGCCAGCGGCCAGGCCGTCAGCCTTGATGACGATGGGCGCGCCCTGCTGGGCGATGTAGTCATGGGCGGCCGTCACGTCCGAGAAGGTCTGGTATTGGGCAGTGGGGATCGCATGGCGCTGCATGAAGGCCTTGGCGAAGTCCTTGGAGCTTTCCAGCTGCGCCGCTTCCTTGGTGGGGCCGAAGATCTTCAGGCCACGGGCGCGGAAGACGTTGACGATACCGGCCGCCAGCGGGCCTTCGGGGCCGACCACGGTCAGCGCCACGTGCTCCTGCTCGACGAAGTCGGCCAGTGCCATCGGATCGGTGATGGCGATGTTTTGCAGACGCTCGTCGAGCGCGGTGCCGCCATTGCCGGGAGCGACATAGACCGTCTGGATACGCGGCGACTTGGCGATGGCCCAGGCCAGCGCATGTTCACGGCCACCGGAGCCGACAACTAGGATTTTCATGGGGATAGGAAGAAAAGAGTGGCGAATGGGGGCGAAATGTCCGAATTATCCGGGTCGTATGAAGAATTATTCTTCGATCACGGCGTTGGTATAGAGCTCCTGGGTATCGTCCAGGTTCTCCAGCGCATCCAGCAGCTTCTGCATCTTGACGCCATCCTCGCCGGCAAACACGGTCTCGGTGGAGGGCTTCATGGTGATCTCGGCCACTTCGGCCTTGAAGCCGGCGGCTTCCATGGCGCTCTTGACGGCGGCGAAGTCGTTGGGGGCGGTCAGCACTTCGATGCCGCCTTCGTCATCGGTGATGACGTCTTCGGCGCCGGCTTCCAGGGCCGCTTCCATGACGGCGTTCTCATCGGTGCCGGGGGCGTACATTAATTGGCCACAGTGCTTGAACAGGAAGGCCACCGAGCCTTCGGTCCCCATGTTGCCACCGAACTTGGAGAAGGCGTGACGCACTTCGGCGACCGTACGCACGCGGTTGTCGGTCATGCAATCGACGATGATGGCCGCGCCGTTGATGCCATAACCTTCATAGCGCACTTCTTCATAGTTCACGCCATCCAGGGCGCCGGTGCCGCGCTGAATGGCGCGGGTCACGTTGTCTTGGGGCATGTTGGCGTCGGAGGCGCGGTCCACTGCCAGGCGCAGACGCGGGTTGGTATCCGGGTCGCCCCCGCCCATGCGGGCAGCGACGGTGATTTCCTTGATCAGACGGGTCCAGACGCGACCGCGCTTTTCATCCTGACGGCCTTTACGATGCTGAATATTGGCCCATTTGCTGTGTCCAGCCATGTTCAATCTTTCCTGCGAGAGGGTGAGGCCAGAACCGTCTTATGGTCGCCGCCGCCGCCCTTCGCGCTCGCTGCGGCAAGACCGGCAGGCGGATGCAACGAATCGGTGCAGAGGGAGACCAAGCTCAGGCAGGACCGATCATGTCCATCCTGCCACCATGTTCTGACTATAATCGGGCGGGCATTTTACCATACCGCCAACCCGTCATTTTTGCCCTCAAGGCTGAGTTGAGATGATTAATCCGCTTCCCATTGCTTCCCATCCCGGCGGGCTCCTATGCCTGCTGCCGCAACTGGCCAACCGCCATGGTTGCATCACCGGCGCCACCGGCACCGGCAAGACCGTCACCCTGCAGGTGCTGGCCCAGGCCTTGTCCGACATCGGCGTGCCGGTCTTCATGGCCGATGTCAAGGGCGACCTGTCCGGCCTGGGCAAGGCCGGCAGCGCCTCGCCCAAGACCACGGCGCGCCTGGCCCAACTGGGTCTGCCCGAACCGGCCTGGGCCGCCGCCCCGGTGGCGTTCTGGGACGTCTATGGCCAACAGGGCCACCCGGTACGCGCCACCATTTCCGATATGGGGCCGCTGATGCTGGCGCGCATGTTGAACCTGAACGACACCCAGCAAGGCGTGCTGCAACTGGTATTCAAGATCGCCGACGACCACGGCCTGTTGCTGCTGGACACCAAGGACCTGCGCGCCATGCTGCAGCACGTGGGTGAGAACGCCGCCCAGTTCAAGACCGAATACGGCAATATCTCGGCCGCCAGCGTGGGCGCCATCCAGCGCGGCCTGATCGCCATCGATGAACAGGGCGGCGACCAATTCTTCGGCGAACCGATGTTGAACATCGAAGACTGGATGCAGACCGACGCCCAGGGCCGCGGCGTCATCAACATCCTGGCCGCCGACAAGCTCATGAACGCGCCGCGCCTGTATTCCACCTTCCTACTGTGGATGCTCTCGGAACTGTTCGAACACCTGCCCGAGGTGGGCGACCTGGACAAGCCCAAGATGGCCTTCTTCTTCGACGAAGCGCACCTGCTCTTTGACGAAGCCCCCAAGCCGCTGTTGCAGAAGATCGAACAGGTGGTGCGCCTGATCCGCTCCAAGGGCGTGGGCATCTACTTCGTCACGCAAAATCCGCTGGACATCCCCGATACCGTCCTGGGCCAGCTCGGCAACCGCGTGCAGCACGCCCTGCGCGCCTACACCCCGCGTGACCAGAAGGCGGTGCAGGCCGCCGCCGAGACCTTCCGCCCCAATCCCATGGTCAATACCGCCCAGGCCATCACCGAGTTGGGCGTGGGCGAGGCGCTGGTGTCCTTCCTCGATGACAAGGGCCGGCCCAACATGGTCGAGCGCGGCTACGTGCTCACCCCCGCTTCGCAGATCGGCCCCCTGAGCGCAGAAGAGCGCCGCGCCCTGATCGCCAGTTCGCTGGTGGCCGGCGTCTACGAGCAGGCCATCGACCGTGAATCGGCCTATGAACGCTTGAAGGGGCGCGCCGTGCAACAGCCGCAGGCGGCCCCGGCCCCGACGCCGAATCATCCACCGGCGCCGGCCCCCGCACCGCCTCCGGTGGATGACAACGCCTGGGGCGCCTCGGCCGGCCACACCGCACCAGCGCCCGCGACCGGCTCCCGCCCCAGCGGTGGCGCCCGTATGCCTTCCCGGCAGCCGCAGCCCCAACCGCAACCGCTGCCGCAGCAAGACCAGGGGGGCGGCCTGGGCGATCTGCTCAAGGATGCCGCGGGCGGCCTCTTCGGCAGCGGCAACCGCCGCAGCGATTCGCCCTTGCAAGCCATGGTCAAGTCGGCCGCGCGCAGCATCGGTTCGCAGGTGGGACGCGAACTGATCCGCGGCGTCCTCGGCTCGCTGATGAAGAAGCGCTGAACCCTGGCGCGCCGCTGCAAGGCCGGCGCGGTGTTCAGGCGCTTAGGTGTTTAAGGTGCTTCAGGCGTTGAAATGTTTACAATGGCGGCCATGACTGCTGCCACTTCCCACTCCACCCCGCGCCAGGCCTTCCTGGGCGGGCTCTTGCTCGCCATCGTCGGCGCCATCTTCTTTTCCGCCAAGGCCATCGTGGCCAAGCTGATGTACCGTTACCAGGTCGATGCGGTCATGGTCATCACGCTGCGCATGGTGTTTTCCTTCCCGATGTTCGCCGCTGTGGCGATCTGGAAGGCACGCACCCAGCCGCCGCTGGCGCGCGCCGATTATCTGCGCATCCTGGTGCTGGGGCTGATGGGTTATTACCTGTCGAGCTTCCTCGACTTCCTCGGCCTGCAATACATCTCGGCCGGGCTGGAACGGTTGATCCTGTTCCTCACGCCTTCCTTCGTGATGCTGATCGCCTTTTTCTTCTTCAAGCGCAAGGTCGGGGCGATTGAGTGGGGGGCGTTGCTGGTGTCTTACTTCGGCACCGTGCTGGTCTTGCAGCATGACCTGCACACCGGCGGCAGCGAGGTCATCCTGGGTAGCGCCCTGGTGCTGGGCTCGGCCTTGAGCTATTCGATCTACCTGATCGGCTCGGGCGAACTGGTGCGCCGGGTCGGCGCGGTACGGCTGGTGGCCTATGCCATGTGCGTCTCCAGCGTGGCCTGCGTGATCCAGTTCTTCATCTTGCGTCCCCCGGCCGAGCTGGTCACCCAGGTGGCCCCGGTGTATCAGCTTTCACTCTTCAATGCGGTGTTCTGCACCGTGCTGCCGGTGTTTCTGACCATGGTGGCGGTGGCCCGTATCGGCGCCCCGACGGCGGCCCAGGCCGGGCTGGTGGGGCCGGTTTCCACGCTCTTCATGGGCGCCGTTCTGCTGGATGAACCCATTACCGGCATCCAGCTGGTGGGCACTGCGCTGGTGCTGGCCGGCATGTGGCTGCTGTCGCGCAAGAAGCGCTGAGGCATTCTATACTGGCCCACCGCAAGTGAATTTCCAGGCTTGATATTGACCGACTACAGGAGACCCAGATGGCAAAAGCAATCCGCATGAACAAGACCGGCGGCCCCGAGGTGATGGAATACGTGGACGTCGAGGTGGGCGAGCCGGGGGCCGGCCAAGTGCGCATCCGCCATGCCGCCATCGGCCTGAACTTCATCGATTGCTATTTCCGCGCCGGTCTCTATCCGCAACCGCTGCCTGCCGGCCTGGGCCAGGAAGGCGCCGGCACCATCGAAGCGGTGGGTCCGGGCGTGAGCGACTTCAAGGTGGGCGACCGCGTAGCCTACGCCGGCCGTCCCAATGGCGCCTATGCCGAAGAACGGGTGATGCCGGCCGACATCCTGGTCAAGCTGCCCGAGGCCATCAGTTTCGATACGGCCGCGGCCATGATGTTGCAGGGCATGACCGTGCAATACCTGCTGCGCCAGACCTACGTGGTGCAGCCCGGCGAGACCATCCTGTTCCATGCCGCTGCTGGCGGCATCGGCCTGATCGCCTGCCAGTGGGCGCGCGCGCTGGGCGTGAACTTGATCGGCACCGTCAGCAGCGAGGAAAAAGCCGCCCTCGCCAAGCAGCACGGCGCGGCCCACGTGATCAATTACAAGACCGAGAGCTTCGTCGAGCGTGTCAAGGAGATTACCGGGGGCAAAGGCGTTCCGGTGGTCTATGACTCCATCGGTAAGGATACCTTCATGGGCTCGCTGGATTGCCTGCGCCCGCGCGGCATGATGGTCAGCTTCGGCAATGCTTCCGGCCCGGTGGCGCCGTTTGGCGTGTCCGAACTGGCCTCGCGCGGCTCGCTGTTCCTGACCCGGCCCTCGCTGGGCAACTATATCGCCACTCGCGCCGAGCTCGATGCCACCGCGGGCGACCTGTTCCACATGGTGCAAAGCAAGCAGATCAGTATCGAGATCAACCAGCGCTATGCCTTGAAGGATGTGGGCCAGGCCCATGCCGACCTGGAAGGCCGCAAGACCACCGGCTCGACCATCCTGATTCCATGATCGCCTGAAGCCCCCGATTTAAAGGGGGGAGCCAGTCTGATTGTTCACTTGTACCCGCCCAAAGAGGAAGCATCATGGACCAGCCCACGCGCGACTCCGGCCTTGACAACCCCATGGGCCATCCGCCCGAGCAGGCTGCCGGCACCGATGGCACGCCCAAGTTCGGGCGGCTGTTGGTGGTGCTGATCTGTGCGGTGTTGCTGATCGTGGTGATCACCTTCGCCAGCGAAGCCTATTTTTCCTAGCCGCTTAGCCATTTTGGCGGGAGGGATATCGAAATTATTCGGTAGGAATCTCGCAAGATATCGGTATTTGCCCACGACTATGCGTTGATCACGCATTTTTTCCCGTCTTGATCGTCAAATGCAGCCTTTGACGCCTGCGACTTCCATGCAGGCGCATCCAAAGAACATTTTTGGCGGGAGAGGGAGATGGGATGGAGCTGGAGCAAGGCCCGGTACTGGTGTGGGCGTCTGGTCATGGTAGGTGTATTGGCAACTTGCCTGGTGGCTGCGGGCAGTACAGTGGCCACAGCGGCCGAGAATGGCGTGACGCCCACCGAGATCGTGCTGGGCCAGTCGGCGCCCTTCACCGGGCCGGCGGCCGAGATCGGGCGTGATTTCCAGGAGGGCGCGCGCAGCTACTTTGCCCAGGTCAATGCCAAGGGCGGCATCCATGGCCGCCGCGTGCGCCTGTTGAGCCTGGACGACCGCTATGATCCCGAGCGCACCGTCGCCAATACCCAGCAACTGATCTGGCGCGACAAGGTATTCGCCCTGTTCGGCTATTCCGGCACGCCCACCGTGCTGGCGGCGCTGCCGGTCATGCGCGAGGCCGGCATCCCGCTGATCGCCCCGCATACGGGCGCCAGCAGCTTGCGCGAGCCCTTCAATCGCCTGATCTTCCATGTGCGTGCCAGCTACCAGCAGGAAACCGACTTCCTGCTGCGCCAGTTGCAGGGCACCGGGCGCCTGCGGGTGGCGGTGTTCTACCAGAATGATGAACTGGGCAAGGAGTTGCTGGACAACCTGCGCCTGCGCGCCCTGGTCTATGGCCTGACCGTGGTGGGCAGCGTGGCCATCGAGCGCAATAGCGATGCGGTGGCCGCGGCGGCAGAACAATTCATGAAGATGCGGCCGGATGTGGTGATCCAGGTGGTGCCCTACCTGCCGGCCGCCGCTCTCATTACCCGGATGCGCGCAGCCGGCTACCTGGGCGGTTTTTCCAACTATTCCTTCGTTGGCAGCCATTCGCTGGCCACGCGCCTCAAAGACGGCGGCGTCGGCACCGAGATCACCCAAGTGGTGCCTTTCCCCAACAAGGCCCGGCTACCCATCGTCTACGAATACCAGAAGGCCATGGCGCGTTCTTCCCGCGCCTGCTGCAACTTCATCGGTCTGGAAGGCTACATCGCCGCCCGCGTGCTGGTCGAAGCGCTGCGCCGCGCCGGCCCGCAATTGAGCCGCGAAGGCCTGATCCGAGCGCTGGAGAGCATCACCCCGGCCAACTACGATGGCGGCGGATTCAGCCTGCATTTCAGCCGCACCGACCACACCGGCTCGGACTTCGTCGATTTGACCGCCATCGGCACGGCCGGGCGCTTCATCAACTAGGGCGAGGTCTGTCCCAGGTCTTCAGTCGGCCGGCTGCCCATCCTGGTCGACCTTGATGCGGACATGCCGCGTCACCCCGCTGGGGCCGGGGAAATCCTCGAAGGCGGCGCGCACCATGGCCGGCATGGCGGCCGACAGGCCGGCGCGCTGGCCTTCGCTATCGACCACCACATCGAACAGCTTCTTGCCATCGGCGAGCCTGCTGATGCCGATCTGCAGGCGTCGCAGGAATACCGGATAGCGGGTGGTCTCCATCGGTCCGCCATACCAGAAGGGATCATAGAACGGTCCATACGGGCCATAGAAGCCGAACGGGCGCGGCCCGAAGTGGCCCCAGCCCGGTCCCGGACCATAGAAGAAGGGATCGTAGGCCGGCCGGCTGACCACTACCTGCTCGGTATTCATGCCATAGCTGAAGCTCACCTGCAGTTGCGCCGGCTTGCCCTCGCCGGCCTCGGTAAAGCCCAGGAACAGCAGTTCCTGGCGGATCAGGCCGGCGTAGTTCTGGTACTGCAAGTCGTTTTCCTGCTCTTTGGTGGTAGCGAAAGTGAAGGGTTTGGCGTTGTCCCCGGGCGACCAGGCGTGGTAGGAGGTGACATTGCTCTGGATCACCGAGGCACAGCCGGACAGCAGCAGGCTGGCCGCCGCGAGGAAGAGATAAAGCCAGCGTTTCATGAAGGAACTCCAATGGAAAAGGCCAGGTGCCGGCCGATGGCTGGGCGCTCTGCGCATCACAAAGCAGTTGCCGCAGGGCAGACGGTGAGACCGGTTTCGGTGGTTTTCTATCCCGCTGCCATACCGGCTGCGATCCTGCTGCCAGCGCCGTGGCCGCTATTGTAGTGCTGTCGAGCTTGCCGCGCAGCCGGCCAGGTGCCGGGCTGATGGTCTGGGCGGGGGAGGGCGCGGGGATTTCGGTCGATTCCATCCGCGCTGTGCGCGATGATTGGTAAAATCGGACTTTTGCTGCACCTGACTTGGCTTTTGACTGTCGTCGCCTTCACCTTTCACCTCCACTTCCCTTCCTGGACAGGCCTCCATGCGCACCGATACGCCCCAGACGATCTACCGTAAAGACTACGCCGCTCCCAACTACCTGGCTGATACCGTCGAGATGGGTTTCGACCTCGATCCCGCCGACACCCGGGTGGCTACCCGCATCAGCATGACCCGTAACCCGGACGCGCGCGGGCGCGACCTGCTGCTCTTCGGCGAAGAGCTGGAACTGGTCGCCCTGCGCCTGAACGGCAAGACACTCTCGCAAGCCAAGGGCGAGTTCCGCATCGCCGGCGGCGTGCTGACCATCCCGGCCGCGCCGGCCAAGTTGGTGCTGGAAATCGAAACCCTGATCCACCCGGAGCGCAATACCTCGTTGATGGGCCTGTACGTCTCCAACGGCAATTTCTTCACCCAGTGCGAAGCCGAGGGTTTCCGCAAGATCACCTACTTCCCGGACCGCCCGGACGTGATGGCCAAGTTCACCGTCATGCTGCGCGCCGACAAGTCGCGCTACCCGGTACTGCTGTCCAACGGCAACCTGATCGAAGAGGGGGAGCTGCCCGATGGCCGCCACTATGCCAAATGGGAAGACCCGTTCAAGAAACCGTCCTACCTGTTCGCCCTGGTGGCCGGCAACCTGGTCTGCCAGGAAGAAACCGTGCGCCTGCATTCGGGCCGCGATGCGCTGCTGCAGGTGTGGGTGGAAGAGGGCAACCTGGACAAGACCCAGCACGCCATGGATTCGCTGAAGAACAGCATCAGTTGGGACGTGCAGCGCTTCGGCCTGGACCTGGACCTGGACCGCTTCATGATCGTCGCAGTGGGCGACTTCAACATGGGCGCCATGGAAAACAAGGGCTTGAACATCTTCAACACCAAGTACGTGCTGGCCAATCCGCGCATCGCTACCGATGTGGATTTCGCCAATATCGAAGCGGTGGTCGGCCACGAATATTTCCACAACTGGACCGGCAACCGCGTGACCTGCCGCGACTGGTTCCAGCTGTCCTTGAAGGAAGGCCTGACCGTCTTCCGCGACCAGGAATTCTCGGCCGACATGATCGGCAACGACAGTGGCCGCGCCGTCAAGCGCATCGATGACGTGCGCGTACTGCGCCAGGCGCAGTTCCCGGAAGATGCCGGCCCGATGGCGCATCCGGTGCGTCCCGACTCCTATGTCGAGATCAATAATTTCTACACCGTCACCGTCTATGAAAAAAGGCGCCGAAGTAGTGCGCATGTACCAGACCCTGCTGGGCCGCGAAGGCTTCCGCAAGGGCATGGACCTGTACTTCAAAGCGCCACGACGGCCAGGCCGTGACCTGCGATGATTTCCGCGCCGCCATGGCCGACGCCAATGGCCGCGACCTGTCGCAATTCGAACGCTGGTACAGCCAGGCCGGCACGCCCCTGGTGCAAGCCAGCGCCGAGTACGACGCCAAGCGCAAGACCCTGACCCTGACGCTGGAGCAAAGCTGCCCGGCCACCCCCGGCCAGAAGAAGAAACAGCCCTTCCATATCCCGGTGGCCGTGGGCCTGCTGGATGCACAAGGCCGTGACCTGGCGCTGACCCTGCAAGGCGAGAAGAAGGTTGGTGCCACCACCCGCGTGCTGGAGTTGACCAAGGCCAAGCAGAGCTTCACCTTCATCAACGTCGATGAAAAACCGGTGCCGTCGCTGTTGCGCGGTTTCTCCGCGCCGGTGGTCTTGCAATACGACTACAGCGACGCTGAACTGGCCTTCCTGATGGCCCACGACAGCGATCCCTTCAACCGTTGGGAAGCCGGCCAGCGCCTGGCCACCCGTCGCCTGCTGAATCTCACGGTGGCGGTGCAGGCAGCACGTCAATCCGGCCATGTGGTGGCCGTGGACACCGTGCTCAACAATATCGAACACGATGGCGCCCTGGCTGAAGCCCTGCGCGCCACGCTCAGGGATGAATCGCTCGACCCGGCCTTCCGCGAACTGGTGCTGACCCTGCCCTCGGAAACCATGATCGCCGAACAGATGGAAGTCATCGACCCGCACGCCATCCACGTGGCGCGCCAGTTCCTGCGCCGCTCGCTGGCGCGCCAACTGCATGACGACCTGCTGGCGGTCTATCGGGCCCACCAGACGCCGGGCGCCTACAGCCCCGATGCCGCCTCGGCCGGCCATCGCGCCCTGAAGAACGTCGCCCTGTCCTACCTGGCCGAGCTGGATGACCAGGAGGCCATGACCCTGGCCCAGCAGCAGGACCAGAACGCCAACAACATGACCGACCGCCTGGCTGCGCTGTCGGCCATCCTCAACAGCGCCGCCCCCGGCAAGAGCGAAGCCCTGCAACGCTTCTACGCCGAGTTCGAAGACGAAGCCCTGGTCATCGACAAGTGGTTCACCCTGCAGGCCACGGCCCGCAATGCGGACGTCAACACCGTGCGCAGCCTGACCGAGCATCCGGCCTTCACGCTCAAGAACCCCAATCGCGCGCGCAGCCTGATCTTCAGCTTCTGCAACGGCAACCCCTCGGCCTTCCATGCGCCGGACGGCAACGGCTATGCCTTCTGGGCCGAGCAGGTGATCGCCCTCAATGGCAGCAACCCGCAAGTGGCGGCACGCCTGGCGCGCAGCCTCGACCGCTGGCGCAAGTACAGCCCGGCGTTGCAGGAAAAGATGCGCCTGGCCCTGCAACAAGTGGCCGCTACGCCCAACCTGTCGCGCGATGTGGCCGAAGTGGTCAGCAAGGCGCTGGCCAATTGATCATTTGAAAAGATGATTACAGCGCCACTCATTCATTCGATTTATTCATCATAAAAACCACTGCAAGGAAGACCACCATGAAACGCATCAGCCTCACGCAACACCTGATCGAGCAGCAGCGTCTGCACAACAAGATCCCGTCCGAACTGCGCCTGCTGATCGAAGTCGTCGGCCGCGCCTGCAAGTCGATCTCGCACGCCGTGGGCAAGGGCGCGCTGGGCGAAGTGCTGGGCAGCGCCGGCAGCGAGAACGTGCAGGGCGAAGTGCAGAAGAAGCTGGATGTGATCTCCAACGAAATCCTGCTGGAAGCCAATGAATGGGGCGGCCACCTGGCGGCCATGGCCTCGGAAGAAATGGAAACCATCCATCGCATTCCCAACCGCTATCCCAAGGGGGAATACCTGCTGATGTTCGATCCCCTGGATGGTTCTTCCAACATCGACGTCAATGTCTCCATCGGTACCATCTTCTCGGTACTGAAGGCGCCCGAAGGCATGACCGAACCCAGCGAGCAGGACTTCATGCAACCCGGCACCAAGCAGGTCGCCGCCGGCTATGCCGTCTATGGCCCGCAGACCGTGCTGGTGCTGACCACCGGCGATGGCGTGCACTGCTTCACGCTGGACCGCGAAATGGGCGCCTGGGT
>NZ_BADI01000867.1:0-3354 GCF_000333555.1 Herbaspirillum sp. B65
GCCATCACGGTCTCGGCCGTGCGGCTGCCGGAGCGCTCGACGGGTTTGATTTCCTTGAGGATGATCCGGCATTCCGGGGGCATACGCTTGGCGTACTCCTGGAAGCCGGTCTCGATCCACGCCGGCATCTTGTGGCCGACGGCGGCGATGACCAGCTGCATCAAGCCTTGCTGGAACGCTTGGCGGCCGGCTTCTTGGCGGTCTCGCTCTTGGCCGGCGCCACGCGCACGGTCTTGCCGGTCGGGGTCTTGGGCGCAGCCGCCTTGCGGGTGGTGGCGGCCTTGGTCGTGGTGGTCTTGCTGCCGGCAGCGGTGCCACGGGTGGTGGTGGTCTTGGTGCCAGTGGTACGGGTAGTGCGGGTCGACCCGGTGGCAGCGCGGGTACCGGTGGTGGTCGCAGTGGTCGTGCGCGGCTTGCGGGCCGGCTTCTTCGGTGCGTCCTCATCATCGTCCAGGGCTTGGCTGGCTTCGACCGCCTCAGCCTGGGCGCGGGTACGGCGGGTCTTGGGGACCGGGGCTTCGTCGGCGGCGGCGCGCTTGGCGGCCGCCGAGGTGCCGGTGCGCTTGGCTGCACCCAGCTTGACTTCCTTGTCACCCCAGATTTCTTCCAGGCGGTAGTAGGTACGGATGGCCGGCTGCATGATGTGCACGATCATGTCACCCAGGTCGACCAGCACCCATTCGCCGGTGTCTTCGCCTTCGATGCTGACGACGTTGCCGCCCTTGGCCTTGACCTTGTCGCGCACGGAGGCAGCCAGCGCCTTGGTCTGGCGGTTCGAGGTACCGGAGGCAATGGCCACACGGTCGAACAGGCTGGTCAGGTGCGTGGTGTCATAGATGCGGATTTCTTGGGCCTTGACGTCTTCCAGGGCGTCCACGACCAGGGTTTGCAGTTTTTTGATGTCCATTGGTTTAATTTCGGTACAGATGTTGTTGTTCGATATAGTCTAGCACCCTGCCCGGGATCAGCGAATCGGGTCGGGTGCCGCGTTGCAGCTGGGCACGGATTTCAGTCGATGAAATATCGACCGCCAGCCCTAAGGCCAGGTAGCCGTATCCGTGCGGGGTGCTGCGGATGTCTTGCGGCGCAGCGTTGCGCCGCTTGAATTCTTCTCTCACGGCCGGCGGCACGTGCGCGTCGGCCAGCTCGAAGCCGGGCCGGGAGGCGGCGCACAGGTGCGCCAGGTCAAACAGTTCTTGCCAGTGTTGCCAGGTGTCCAGGTGCTGCAACTGGTCGGCGCCCATCAGGAACACGATGGACACTGCCGGCCCCAGCTCGGCGCGCAGCGCACGCAGGGTGTCGATGGTGTAGGTGGCGCTGGCGCGGCGAATTTCCTGTTCATCGATCACCACCGGTACCTGCTGGCGGTCGAAGGCCAGCCTGACCATTTCCACGCGATCGGCCGGCGCCGCCTGCAAGCCATGCTTCTGCCAGGGATTGCCGGTGGGAATGACGCGCAGCTCATCCGGTTGCAGCAGTTGCACGAAGTGCTCGGCCAGGCGCACATGACCATTGTGCACCGGATCGAAGCTGCCGCCGAGCACGGCAATGCAGCGTGGCGCCGCAGGCGGCGCCATTACAGCCATTCCTTGTGTACCAGGAAGTCCGAATACAGCGCAGCTTCCGGGCTGCCGGGTTCGGGATGCCAGTCATAGCGCCATTTCACCAGCGGCGGCATGGACATCAGGATGGACTCGGTACGGCCCCCCGATTGCAGCCCGAACAGCGTGCCACGGTCGAAGACCAGGTTGAATTCCACGTAACGCCCGCGGCGATAAGCCTGGAAGTCACGCTCGCGCTCGCCATAGGGGGTGTCGCGGCGGGCCGCCACGATGGGCAGGTAGGCCTCCAGGAAGGCGTCGCCCACGCTACGCTGCATGGCAAAGGCTTGCTCGAAGGGCAGGGCGTTGAAGTCATCGAAGAAGATGCCACCCACGCCACGCGGTTCCTTGCGGTGTTTCAGGTAAAAATATTCATCACACCAGGCCTTGAAGCGCGGATACAGGTCTTCGCCATAGGGCTGGAGGGCAGCGCGGCAGGTGCGGTGGAAGTGACATGCATCTTCCTTCACACCGTAGTAAGGCGTGAGGTCCATGCCGCCGCCGAACCACCAGACCGGCTCTTCGCCCTCGGCATGGGTGGTGAAGAAGCGCACATTCATGTGGACGGTCGGCACATAGGGATTGCGCGGATGCAGCACCAGCGACACCCCCATGGCTTCCCAGGCGCGGCCGGCCAGTTGCGGGCGGTTGGCCGCAGCCGAGGGCGGCAGCTTCTGGCCCATCACGTGCGAGAAGCCCACGCCGCCGCGCTCCAGCAGGTTCCCTTCCTCCAGCAGGCGCGAGGTGCCGCCGCCGCCTTCCGGGCGTTGCCAGGAATCCGACAGGAAGGACTTGCCATCGGCCGCTTCCAGGGCCGCGACGATGCGCTCTTGCAGGTCTTGCAGGTAAGCCTTGACGGCTGCGGTAGGGGTGGAGGTGTTGGAATGGGTGGTCACGGGCGAGTCGCTCTGATGCACGGTTACTGGACGGAAATGCGTTCCAACCCGCCATTGTACCTTGCCAGGCCCACCCTGGGGCGGCAAAAGCCGGTCCGGCAGCGCCCGAGACCGGCAGTGTGGGGCATTGGCCTCAGCTTTGCGGCGGCTGCGCCAGCGGTACCGCCACCTGGTAGGTGGCCGGGGCCGGCCAGCCTTGCTTCAGGCAGACCTCGGCGATGGCGTTCTGCACATCGTTGTAGACCTGGCCGAAATTGGGCGTGGGCGCGTGCACGCGGATGGCGATCAGAGTGCCGGTAGCATTGAATTCCTGGATCACGATGCCCGGCGCCGGCGTCTGCAACACGTTGGGGATGGCGGTGATGCGGTCGGTCAGCTTGGCGATGGCTTGCTGCGGATCAACACTGTAGGCAATCTGGCAACGCAGGTCGGTACGGCGGGTGGCATTGACGTTGTAGTTGATGATGTTTTCCGAGAACAGCTTGTTGTTGCCGATGATCACGCGCAGGTTGTTGTCGGTGGTGATGATGGTGGTCACCAGTCCAATGTCGGACACCGAACCGGTCTGGCCGGCCGCGGTGATGTAGTCGCCTACCTTGAAGGGGCGCAGCACCACCAGGAAGATACCGGCCGCGAAGTTCGACAGCAGGCCCGACCAGGCCACGCCCAGCGCCACGCCGACCGCGCCGATGACGGCGGCAAACGAAGTGGTGGGGACGCCGCAGACTTCCCAGGATGCCATCACCAGCAAGATGCGCAGGATCACGTGCATGGCCGAGCTGGCATAGTTGAACAGGTGGTCTCGAACTGGCGCACGGTCAGTACGCGGCGCACTACCTTGGCCAAGGTATTGATCA
>NZ_BADI01000866.1:0-1516 GCF_000333555.1 Herbaspirillum sp. B65
CGCGATCGACCTGGATGGTGGCGGTATGGTCACTGACGAAGTCGCGCAGCACGCGTTGCGCCAGCGACAGGTCCTGGTGCAGCAGGGTCGGTGCCGGCTTGGTCTTGGCCTGCTTGGTGATGGTGGACCAGGTGGTGCGCAGGTATTCGACGTCCATCTGCAGGTCGGCGTCGGAGGCATCCTCGGCCATGGTGCGGATGATGAAGCCGCCTTTTTCTTCCGGCGGCAGCAGCGCCTGTACCTTGCTGCGCAACAGTTCGCGCTCGGCTTCGTTCTCGATGCGTTGCGAGATGCCGATGTGCTTGTCCTGCGGCAGGTAGACCAACATGCGCCCGGCAATGGAAATCTGGGTGGACAGGCGCGCGCCCTTGGTGCCGATCGGATCCTTGATGACCTGCACCGTGATGGTCTGGCCATCGTGCAACAGTTTCTCGATGGGAATAGCCGGCGCGTTCTGGCCGTCGTGCGGACGGGCTTCCCAGATGTCGGCCACGTGCAGGAAGGCGGCACGCTCCAGGCCAATGTCGATGAAGGCCGATTGCATACCCGGCAGTACCCGGACCACCTTGCCCAGATAGATATTGCCGGCCAGGCCGCGCGAGAGCGTGCGCTCGATGTGCAGTTCCTGCACCGCCCCCTGCAGGATCAGCGCCACGCGCGTCTCCTGCGGCGTGATGTTGATGAGGATGTCTTCGCTCATAGGATGCGAACGCCCGCTTGTTGTAATAGTTGAGCCGTCTCGAACAGCGGCAGCCCCATGATACCGGAATGGCTGCCTACGATATGGCTGATGAAGACCGATGCCAGGCCCTGGATGCCGTAGGCGCCAGCCTTGTCGTAAGGTTCGATGGTGTTGCAATAGGCGGCGATGGCCTCGTCGGTGAGCGCGGCGAAGCTGACGTCGGATTGCTGCACGATCTGCCAGACCTCGGTGTCCACGCCATGCGTGACGCCCACGGCCACGCTGGTCAAGACCTGGTGGGTGCGGCCGGAGAGCAGGGTGATCATGCGCACCGCTTCGTCGTGATCGGCCGGCTTGCCCAGGATCAGGTCGTCCACCACCACGGTGGTGTCGGCCGCGAGCAGCGGGCGATGCGGCAACTGGCGCAGGATCATGGTCTGCTGGGCGCTGTCGAGCTTGGCGCGGGTCACGCGGGCGACGTAGTCCAGCGGGGCTTCGCCGGGCAGCACGCTTTCATCGACTTCCTTGTCCGAGAGCAGCAGTTCGAAATCGATGCCAATCTGGCGCAGCAGTTCGCGCCGGCGCGGGCTTTTGGAGGCGAGGTAGATTTTGTGGTCCGCTTGTTTCATTGAGCCATGCATCATGTCAAAGGCCGGTGCCAGCAGGGCTGGCCGGCGGTGGACGAATTCAGGCGCGGTGATACGGATGGTTCTGCGTAATCGACCAGGCCCGGTACAGTTGCTCGGCCAGCATCACCCGCACCATGCCATGCGGCAAGGTCATGCTGGAGATGCGGATGAGCGTGTCGGCCCCCGCCTGAAGCCGGGATCGAGG
>NZ_BADI01000865.1:0-1230 GCF_000333555.1 Herbaspirillum sp. B65
AGCCGACGACCAAGGCCGCCCCCAAGAGCAGCGGTGGTGACGATTGGGAAGAGTTCTGAAGACAGTTGGCCAGACGGTTGGCAGGAGATTCTGAACTACTCCCGTGACAGTCGCCGGACGGTCCGGGAGCTAGCACCGATACAGTGCCGATACGCTTTTCAGGTCACTTTCTTCTTTATTTCTTCTTCAGTAACTGCATGGCACCGAACAGTGCCTGCATTCCACTGTGCTCGATGAAGCTCAGGTTGTAGGGATGCTCGGCCACCGCCCGCGGGAATTGCTCCACCAGCGGCAGGCTGTGCAACTGTTCGGCGATCTTGCCCCACAACACCAGGGTGGGTAGCGGCCTGTGCTGTGCCTGACCGTGTTCGGCCAGTGCCCGCAGCACGGTCTCGAAGAAGGGTTTCCAGGCACGGGCATCCTTGAGCGGCGCCACATGGGCGCGAAACACCAGGCTGGCATTGAGCAGCAGGAAACCCTGTGCGGTGAGATTGTCCTGCAGGTCAGCCAAGGTCTGGATCGTGCCTTGCACGTCCGCCTGGGCCTGGGCGGCGATGCCGGCCAGCGCATCGCCGCTGGTATTGCCGGCCTGCAGGCGACCATCGGCCACCAGCAGCATCTTCATGAAATTGCGCAGGGAGGTGGCGCGATTGACCTGCTTGGACAAGCCCTTGTCGGACCACAGCGAACCCACTGCGCCATCCATGAAGCACACGCCGGTGGCACTGGCCGCCCGCGGGTAGGGACCTTCGCCGACCAGCACGTAGCGCACCTGGTCCAGCGGCTGTTGGAAGGCGGCGAAGAGGCGACCCTCGGTGGGCAGGTAATCATCCTGGGCGAGCGTGCCGAGGTAGGCCGGATCGGCTTGCTGGATCGCCTCCAGGCCGGCGCGCAAGGCGGCGTGCCAGGAGGGATGGGCGGTCTGGATCAGTTCCAGCAGGGAGGCGGGCAGGGCAGGGAAGGCAGTGGCAGTAGGCATGGGGCAGATCGCGCAATCGATAAAGTGGCGGCATTGTATCTCGCGCTGGCCCGCCACCGCACCACGCCATCCACAGCCCTGATCAGGCCACGGCCGTATCGCTGCCGGGCGCGCCGAAGAGCTGCTGCTTCAACAGGTGCAACTGGTCGCGTGCGGCGGCCGCCTTTTCGAACTCCAGGTTCTTGGCGTGTTCCTGCATCTGCTTTTCCAGGCGCTTGATTTCCTTGCTGATCTGCTTTTCGCTCAGGATT
>NZ_BADI01000864.1:0-6063 GCF_000333555.1 Herbaspirillum sp. B65
ACGCCTCGGTGCCGTCCGGCCCCGTCATCATCGTCTGCGGGGGCGTGCTGTATGCCGCCTCGCTGCTGTTTGCGCCGCGCGGCTGGTTGCCGCGGCTGCTGCGCCGGCCGCACCTGCAGGCCTGAGTCGTTCGCTTTCCCCTGTTTTTTTCGGAGCTTCCATGACACTGTTTCGTCCCCTTTCCGCGCTGCTGGCCGCCCTGGCCCTGGCAGTGAGCCTGCCGGCCGCCGCTGCCGAGCGTATCCCGGTGCTGGCCAGCTTCAGCATCCTGGGCGACATCGTCGCCAATGTCGGCGGGGAGCGCATCACCGTCTCCACCCTGGTCGGCCCGGATGAAGACGCCCACGTCTTCCAGCCGGCCCCGGACGATATCAAGGCGGTCTCGCGTGCCAAGCTGATCGTGGTCAATGGCCTGGGTTTCGAAGGTTGGATGGATCGTCTGGCGCAATCGGCCAACTATCACGGCCCCATCGTGGTGGCCTCGGCTGGCATCAAGGCGCGCGAGCGCGTGGGTGAGGAAGAAGGGCATGACCACGAGCACCACAGCAAGGATGACCCGCACGCCTGGCAGGATCCGCAGAACGTGATCGTCTACACGCGCAACATCGTCACCGCCCTGGCCAAGCTGGACCCGGCCGGTGCCGAGACCTACCGCAAGAATGGCGAAGCCTACATCACCAAGCTGCAAGACCTGGATGCCTGGGCCGCCCGTCAGTTCGCCCAGATTCCCGATGCCAAGCGCAAGGTCATCACCTCGCATGACGCCTTCGAATATTTTGGCGCCCGCTACAAGGTGCGCTTCCTGGCCGCCCAGGGCGTCTCCACCGACAGCGAACCCAGCGCCCGCGACATCGCCACCCTGATCCGCCAGATCCGCAGCGAAAAGATCAAGGCCCTGTTCTTCGAGAACATGAGCAACCCCAAGCTGTTGCAGCAGATCGCCCGCGAATCGGGCACGGCGGCCGGTGGCAAGCTGTATGCCGATGCGCTCTCCAAGCCCGATGGCCCGGCGCCCGATTACTTGTCGCTGATGCGTTACAACATCACGCAATTGCTGGAAAAGATCCGTCTGAACTGAGACCGGCCAAATCGCGTATGCTGGTGGCCCCGCGCCGTCGCCCTGGCGGCGCTTGCCACCCAGCATAGGAGTCCACCCGCATGAGCATCGTTACCGTCGTCGCCATCATCACCGCCAAGCCCGGCAAGCGTGAAGAATTGTTGTCCATTGCCCGCGCCAACCTGGCCGCCGTGCGCGCCGAAGCAGGCTGCATCGAATATGGCCTGGTGACGGATGTCGAAGGTTTCGGCCCCAACCAGGCGCCGCTGGGCCCCGATACCTTCGCCTTTGTCGAGAAATGGAAGGATGAAGAGGCGCTGCGCCTGCACTTCACCCTGCCGCACATGATCGACTACCGCGAAAAATCCACGGACCTCATCGCCGAGCGCAAGGTCCACGTGCTCAAGTCGGCTGACTAATCCATCCCCGGCTCGGGTTCAATACTCGCCGGGGAAATCCGCCGGCCAGGTGTGCTGCGCATCGAAGGACGAGGCCAGTCCCATCTGCTTCAACCACGTGATGAAGGTCTTTAACGCCGGATTGCTGTCGGCGTTGCTGCGATAGAGCATGTGGTAACCCTCGCCATGCAGCACGATCTCCGGGAACAGCCGCACCAGGCGGCCCGCCGCCAGATCGTCATCCACCAGCGCCAGCGTGCCCATGCCGACCCCTTGGTCGGTCGCCGCCGCCTGCAGGCTCAAGAAGGAATGTTCATATACCGTCCCCGGCATCTTGCGCCGCACCGCCACCCCGGCCTTGCCTAGCCACTGCGACCAGGCCGCTGAACGGCTGGATAGGTGGATCAACGGCACCTCCACGAAATCGCGCGGTACCCGGATCGGGTGCGTCTCCAGGAAGTGGGGCGAGGCCAGCGGCACCGAGACGTCATCCAGGAAGCGCACGCAGTCATAGCCGCTGCGCTCCAGCGGACTGCGCCAGATGATGACGTCGAAAGGATCCTTCACATCCTCGAAATACTCCGACATGGTGGTGGTCACCCGCACCTCGATACGCGGGTTGTCGATCTGGAACTGCGACAGGCGCGGGATCAGCCAACGCATGGCCACCGACGGCGCGGCGATCAGGCGCACCACGCGGCTCTTGCCGGCCAGCGCCAGGTGTTCGGCTGCCAGGGCGATGCGGTCCAGGCTGGCCTTGACCTCGGCATAGAAGGCCAGCGCCGCTTCTGTGGGTTCCACGCCACGCGACTGGCGTAAAAACAACGGTTGTTCGAAATACTCTTCCAGCGATTTGATCTGCTGGCTGACCGCGCTATGGGTGATGAAAAGTTCATGCGCGGCCAGCGTCAGACTGCGCGTGCGGACTGCGGCTTCGAACACTTTCAGGGCCTTGAGCGGCGGCAGGGGAGATGGCATGGTGTAAGAAAAACTTATAGAGGTGTCGGAAAATGTTGCTTTGCAAAAGGTGGGGGCGCCCTTATTCTTCAATCACCGAAACGTCTAACTGAGAGAAATGAAGATGAACACCGTGAGTATATTGGCAAAGGATGCCGGTTTTTCTAACAATTTGCGCTCGCTCGTCGAACTGGTGAAGTTTGCCGTCCAGCAAGTCATCGCCGCCCATGCCTTGAAGCCGGTGCGCAACGATGCTTCCGAATTCCACGACGCCGCCTATTTCGACGGCGTGACCGATCACTTCGAGATGGAAGTGCGCCTGCGCCAGCTGGACCATAGCCACCTGCACGCGGTCTGGAAGCTGCAATCGCAGATCTGAAGTACTGACTTGTCGTGGAGCAAGTCAGGCAGTCCCGGCAGTCCCGGTAGTCCCGGTAGTACCCTGCACCACCAGGCCGATGCGCCTGAAGAAAAATGATGAAGAGACCGGTTCCGTAGCGTCGGAACCGCAGGCCGCAGCCCGGCAGCGTTCGCCCCCGAGGCCAGTCGCCAATCCCATCCCCGCCCCAGCGGGGATTTGTCGTTTACAGCCCCTCCTCGACTCCTTGCTTGATTCTGTTGATTCCGGCAGCCGATTTCCCTTAACAAAAATGACATCATGGTGCCGTGATGCGCTGATATATTGGGTGCGGGGAAAAAATTTGCATTGCCGTTTTTGCAGTATCCGCATCTTCAAAGGGGAATCCACCATGTTGTCATCACTTCGTGCCCGCCTGATCGTCATCTGCGTGCTGATCGTGGCCATTGCCATGATCGTGCTCAGTGCCGCCAACATCACCACCGTGCGCAGCGATACGCTGGCCGCCATTTCCACCCAGACCCAACAGCTCACCGAGAGCCATGCTGCCAACATCAGCGAATGGGTGCGCAGCAAGCGCGTGGCTACCGGGGCCATGAAACAGGCCTTGAAGCAGAGCGATGTGCTGCCCATCGTGGCGGCCGCCCAGGAAGCCGGTTCCTTCGACGATGCCTACATCGGCTATCCCGACAAACGCATGTTGGGCCTGCACCCCATGCCGCCCGGCTACGATCCCCACGGCCCGACCCTGTACAAAGCAGGCGGTGGAAGCCCGCAAGTCGGTGTTGACCGCACCTAACGTGGACGCCACTACCGGCAAGCTGGTGGTGAGCTTCGCCGAGCCGGTGATGGACAAGGGCAGCCTGCAAGCGGTGCTGGGCTCGGACGTGCAATTGGATAACGTGGTGCGCAACGTGGCTGGCATCAAGCCCACGCCCTCCAGCTTTGCCTTCATCGTTGGCAAGGATGGCCTCATCATCACCCACCCCAACAAGGAACTGGCCTTGAAGCCGGTCTCGGCCCTCGATCCGAGCCTGTCGGCGCAATCGCTGGCGGGGATGAAGCAGGGCGGCAGCGCCACCATCGGCGGCGTGTCTTACCTGTTGTTCACCCAGCCGATTGCCAATACTGACTGGTCGCTGGTGGTGGCGCTGGATTACCGGGAAGCCACCCAGGCCATCGGCGTGCTGATGACGCTCTCGGTGGTGCTGGCGCTGGTGGCCATCGTGGCCGCCGCCGTCCTGCTCAGCTACACCATCACGCGCCTGCTGCGTCGCCTGGGCGTGGTGCGCGATGCGATGGAAGACATCGCCTCCGGCGATGGCGATCTGACCCGCCGCCTCGACACCAGCGGCAAGGATGAACTGGCGCAGATCTCGCGTGCCTTCAACCACTTTGCCGACAAGATATCGCGCACCTTGCTCGATATCCGCCGCGCCAGCGAGTCTGTGAAGGTTTCTTCCAGCGAGATCGCCAGCGGCAACATGGACCTGTCCGCCCGCACCGAGCAGCAGGCCGGTTCGCTGGAAGAGACGGCCTCAGCCATGGAAGAACTGACCTCCACCGTGAAGCAAAATGCCGACAATGCCCGCCAGGCCAACCAACTGGCGGTGTCGGCGTCGGATGTGGCAGTGCATGGCGGCACCGTGGTGGGGCAGGTGGTCAGCACCATGAGTTCCATCAATGAGTCTTCGCGCAAGATCGTCGACATCATCAGCGTGATCGATGGCATCGCCTTCCAGACCAATATCCTGGCCTTGAACGCAGCGGTGGAAGCGGCGCGCGCCGGCGAGCAGGGACGCGGCTTTGCGGTGGTGGCTTCGGAAGTGCGTTCGCTGGCGCAACGCTCGGCCACAGCGGCCAAGGAAATCAAGCAACTGATCGACGACTCGGTGCAGAAGGTGGAAACCGGCAGCCAACTGGTGGCGCAGGCCGGCTCGACCATGGATGAAGTGGTCTCCAGCGTCAAGCGCGTGACCGACATCGTCGGCGAGATCAGCTCGGCCAGCCAGGAGCAGAGTGCTGGCATCAGCGAAGTGGGCAATGCGGTCACGCTCATGGATGAAGCCACCCAGCAGAATGCCGCGCTGGTGGAGCAAGCCGCAGCGGCGGCCAAGTCCTTGCAGGAACAGGCGGCGCACCTGGCTGAGGTGGTGGCCGGCTTCAAGCTCGATGAAAGCGCGCACGCCGCACCACGCGCAGCTTCGGTGCCGCCTCCGTCGCCCGCCGCATCGCCAGCGCCAGCGGCGCAGCCTGCGCCGGCGGCCCGCAGCGCGCCCATCAACGTGACGCCCAAGCCGGTGCCATTGAAAGCCAAGACACCGAACCGCCCGGCGCTGCCAGCCGAGCCGGCTGCCTCCAAGTCGGAGCCCAAGCCGACGACCAAGGCCGCCCCCAAGAGCAGCGGTGGTGACGATTGGGAAGAGTTCTGAAGACAGTTGGCCAGACGGTTGGCAGGAGATTCTGAACTACTCCCGTGACAGTCGCCGGACGGTCCGGGAGCTAGCACCGATACAGTGCCGATACGCTTTTCAGGTCACTTTCTTCTTTATTTCTTCTTCAGTAACTGCATGGCACCGAACAGTGCCTGCATTCCACTGTGCTCGATGAAGCTCAGGTTGTAGGGATGCTCGGCCACCGCCCGCGGGAATTGCTCCACCAGCGGCAGGCTGTGCAACTGTTCGGCGATCTTGCCCCACAACACCAGGGTGGGTAGCGGCCTGTGCTGTGCCTGACCGTGTTCGGCCAGTGCCCGCAGCACGGTCTCGAAGAAGGGTTTCCAGGCACGGGCATCCTTGAGCGGCGCCACATGGGCGCGAAACACCAGGCTGGCATTGAGCAGCAGGAAACCCTGTGCGGTGAGATTGTCCTGCAGACCGGGCTGGAGCTCTTGATCAGCGAGCTGTATGGCTCCACCGTGATCAACATCCTGCAGGAGTCAGGCAATAGCGATGCACGCCTGAACTATGGACGCGGTACCCCCATGGACCTGTTCCACAGCGCCACGGCGCGGGTGATCCTGGCCTATCTGCTGCCGCGCCAGTTGCGCAAGCACTTCGACCAAGCCAGCGCCGAAGAGCTGCGGCTGGTAGGGACCAACTGGAAGGATTTTTCCAAGGTGATGCTGAAGATCCGCAAGGATGGTTATTGCGTCAGCGTAGGGGAACTGGACCCGGGCAAGACCGGCATCGCCGCCCCCATCTTCGATGAGAAGCAGCGCATCCTGGGCAGCATCACGCTGGGCGGCAATACGGAACGGGTCAATGCCTTTCACCGGNACTTTCTCTCTGGGT
>NZ_BADI01000863.1:0-2411 GCF_000333555.1 Herbaspirillum sp. B65
ATTCTCGAGGGGAAGAACCGCCCTGGATTTCGCAGGTGCGCGAGCCCCAGAACCGATAGCCGCTCATGTTGATGAGGGTGGTGACTTCCTTGGCATTGAGCACGCCGGCATCGGTGGCCGGGTCTTGCAAATCCCAGAACACGTCACGGCTGATACCGGTCGGGCCATTCACCACCACGTTGGACAAGGTCTTGTGCCAGCCGGTCTGTTCATCAATCTTGGCGCGCAAGCCCAGGGCGTAGGCCACGGCCGAGATGCTGGCATCGGCGTTGGTGGTCGTATCCCAGGACACGAATTCCGGCCAAATCAGCATCACTTCACGCTGCCCGAACTCAGAACGATAGGCGGTCGCTGCGACCACCGTCGCGCAATTCCAGCAGGAGGCATACACGAAGGCGCGCAGAGTCTGCGCAAGGGAGGCCAGAAGAAGGCTAAGAAATAAGGTCCTATGATGGAAACTAAAGCTACTCTGCGCGGTGTGCACCTGTCGGCCCAGAAAGGCCGCCTGGTTGCAGACCTGATCCGCGGTAAAAAAGTTGATCAGGCACTGAATATCTTGGCCTTCAGCCCCAAGAAGGGCGCGGTCATCATCAAGAAAGTTCTGGAGTCCGCCATTGCGAACGCCGAAACACACGATGGTGCCGACATTGACGAGCTGAAAGTCAAGACCATTTATGTGGAAAAGGGTGCGGTCCTCAAGCGCTTCACAGCGCGTGCAAAGGGCCGTGGTGATCGTATTTCCAAGCAGTCGTGTCACATTTACGTGACCGTCGAAAACTAAGGAGTCACGATGGGACAGAAGATTCATCCAACCGGTTTCCGTCTGGCGGTTACGCGTAACTGGGGCTCGCGTTGGTATGCAGGCAACAACAACTTTGCCGAGATGCTCAACGAGGACCTGAAGGTCCGTGCTTACCTGAAGAAGAAGCTGAAGAACGCTTCGGTTGGCCGCGTGGTCATCGAGCGTCCGGCCAAGAATGCCCGCATCACCATTTACAGCTCCCGTCCGGGCGTTGTGATCGGCAAGAAGGGCGAAGACATCGAAGTGCTGAAGTCGGCACTGGCCAAGCTGATGGGCGTGCCCGTGCACGTCAACATCGAAGAAATCCGCAAGCCGGAAGCCGATGCTCAGCTGATCGCTGACTCGATCTGCCAGCAGCTGGAAAAGCGCATCATGTTCCGTCGCGCCATGAAGCGTGCGATGCAGAACGCCATGCGCCTGGGCGCCCAAGGCATCAAGATCATGTCCTCGGGTCGTCTGAACGGCATCGAAATCGCACGTACCGAATGGTACCGTGAAGGCCGTGTGCCTCTGCACACCCTGCGCGCCGATATCGACTATGGCTTCGGCGAAGCTGAAACCACCTACGGCATCATCGGTGTGAAGGTGTGGGTCTACAAGGGCGATCGCCTGGCAAACGGCGAAGCGCCGGTGCTGGTCGGCGAACCGGAAGACGACAAGAAGCGTCGTGGCCCCCGTCGTGACGACGGCAAGCCGGGTGCACGTCCCCGCTCCAAGACTGGCGCTCCTGGCGCTGGTGCAAAGCGTGGCGGTGGTCGTCCTCAAGCTGCCGATGCCGGTGTGTCGGCTGAGAAAGCAGGAGAATAATCATGCTGCAACCAGCACGTAGAAAATATCGTAAAGAACAAAAAGGTCGTAACACCGGCATTTCGCACACCCGCGGAACCGCCGTCTCGTTCGGCGATTTTGGTCTGAAGGCAACCGGCCGCGGCCGTATCACTGCCCGTCAGATCGAAGCTGCTCGTCGTGCGATGACCCGTCACATCAAGCGCGGTGGTCGTATCTGGATCCGCGTCTTCCCGGACAAGCCAATTTCCCAGAAGCCCGCAGAAGTGCGTATGGGTAACGGTAATCCAGCCGCAGGCCCAGGCATCTGCATCGCGTTCGTCCCATCTTTAAACTTACCGCCCTGTCCGGCTTGCTGGCATTGGGTGCAGCACCCTGGGCGCTGGCCCAGTCGGCCAGCGCGGCTGAGGATTCCTCGCTCTCGCTGGGCACGGTGGAAGTCAATGCGCGCCGCAGCGGCCCGCTGCAACTCAACAATGTGCTGACCTCGGTGGACCTGATCGGTGCCGATCACATCCAGCAACAACAGGTGCAATACAACTGGGAACTGTTTGCGCAATCGCCGGGCGTGATGCTGACCCAGTTCCGCCAGGGCAACGAGTCGGGCAAGTTATCCTTCCGTGGCTTCAATGGCGAAGGCGAGGTCAATGCGGTCAAGCTGCTCATCGATGGCATCCCCAGCAATGACAATGCCGGAGGAATGCCCTTCCTGGGGACGCTGTTCCCGCTGGACATAGAACGCATCGAAGTCGTGCGCGGCACCAATGATGCGCGCTACGGCCTGCACAACATCGCCGGCAACATCAACATCCTCACCCGCGAG
>NZ_BADI01000862.1:0-1712 GCF_000333555.1 Herbaspirillum sp. B65
AGGGCTGCTGGACCGGTGATCTCCGAAAAGGCACCTTTGTCGCCGAGAAGAACGAGCAAGTCGTCTTCCTGGTCGCCAAGGACGCCACCAAGCTGGAAGTCAAGGCCGCCGTCGAACTGCTGTTCAAGGTGGAAGTGGAATCGGTGCAAGTCGCCAACCGTCAGGGCAAGCAGAAGCGCTCGCGCAACGGTATGGGCCGCCGCAACCACACCCGCCGTGCTTTCGTCAGCCTGAAGCCGGGTCAAGAAATCAACTTCACCGAGGAGGCTAAATAATGGCACTCGTAAAAGTGAAGCCGACCTCGCCCGGTCGGCGCGGCATGGTCAAGGTCGTCAATCCCGACCTGTACAAGGGCCGTCCGCTGGCATCGCTGGTCGAAAAGAAGTCCAAGACCGCCGGCCGTAACAACAACGGCCACATCACCACCCGCCACATCGGCGGTGGTCACAAGCAGCACTACCGTGTTGTCGACTTCCGTCGCAACAAGGATGGCATCCCTGCCAAGGTTGAGCGTATCGAATACGACCCGAACCGTACCGCGCACATCGCACTGCTGTGCTACGCGGACGGCGAGCGCAAGTACATCATCGCTCCCAAGGGCGTGTCGGTTGGCGATCAGCTGATCAGCGGTTCTGAAGCTCCGATCAAGTCGGGCAACACCCTGCCGATCCGCAACATCCCCGTCGGTACCACCATCCACTGCGTGGAAATGCTGCCGGGCAAGGGCGCGCAAATCGCCCGTACCGCTGGCGCCGCTGTCGTGCTGATGGCACGCGAAGGCACCTACGCTCAGGTTCGTCTGCGCTCCGGTGAAGTGCGTCGCGTTCACATCGAATGCCGCGCCACCATCGGTGAAGTCGGTAACGGCGAGCACAACCTGCGCAAGATCGGTAAGGCCGGTGCAACCCGTTGGCGCGGTGTGCGTCCGACCGTTCGTGGCGTTGTCATGAACCCGGTGGATCACCCGCACGGTGGTGGTGAAGGCAAGACCGCCGCTGGCCGTCACCCGGTTTCCCCGTGGGGCCAGCAGACCAAGGGCAAGAAGACTCGTAGCAACAAGCGTACGACTTCGATGATTGTCTCGCGTCGCGGCAAGAAATAAAGGATAAAACATGACACGTTCATTGAAAAAAGGTCCTTTCTGCGACGCCCACCTGGTGAAAAAGGTTGAGGCTGCCCAGGCTACCAAGGACAAGAAGCCGATCAAGACCTGGTCGCGTCGTTCGACCATCATGCCGGACTTCATCGGCCTGACGATCGCGGTGCATAACGGCAAGCAGCACGTGCCGGTCTATGTGTCGGAAAACATGGTTGGTCACAAGCTCGGCGAATTCGCGCTGACCCGTACGTTCAAGGGTCACGCCGCCGATAAGAAGGCTAAGAAATAAGGTCCTATGATGGAAACTAAAGCTACTCTGCGCGGTGTGCACCTGTCGGCCCAGAAAGGCCGCCTGGTTGCAGACCTGATCCGCGGTAAAAAAGTTGATCAGGCACTGAATATCTTGGCCTTCAGCCCCAAGAAGGGCGCGGTCATCATCAAGAAGGTTCTGGAGTCCGCCATTGCGAACGCCGAACACAACGATGGTGCCGACATTGACGAGCTGCAAGTCTTGACCATTTATGTGGAAAAGGGTGCGGTCGTCAAGCGCTTCACAGCGCGTGCAAAGGGCCGATGTGATCGTATTTCCAGCAGTCGTGTCACATTTACGTGA
>NZ_BADI01000861.1:0-1330 GCF_000333555.1 Herbaspirillum sp. B65
ATTTTTGTTTCGGGCTATATGCTCGGCTTCGATGTGGGTTTTGCGTCTGCAAGGCCCATAATTTATGGTAGTACGAACATCAGCCCCGCCCAATCGCAGGCGGGAATGGAGAAAACAATGAGCCTGGGCCTTGTTGGTCGCAAGGTTGGTATGATGCGCATCTTCACGGAAGATGGGGATTCGATCCCTGTGACCGTGCTGGACGTGTCCAACAACCGCGTGACACAAATCAAAACGCCTGAAGTGGATGGTTATTCCGCTGTTCAGGTGACCTTCGGTCAACGCCGCGCTTCGCGCGTGGTGAAAGCCGCCGCCGGCCACTTCGCCAAAGCTGGCGTCGAGGCAGGTACTGTCCTCAAAGAATTCCGTGTTGACGCTTCCAAGGCTGCCGAACTGAAGGCAGGCGACGTCGTTGGCATCGGCATGTTTGAAGCTGGCCAGAAAGTCGACGTGCAAGGCGTGTCGATCGGTAAGGGCTACGCCGGTACCATCAAGCGCTACAACTTCTCGTCGGGTCGCGCGACCCACGGTAACTCCCGCTCGCACAACGTTCCTGGCTCCATCGGTATGGCGCAGGATCCGGGCCGCGTGTTCCCCGGCAAGCGCATGACCGGTCATCTGGGTGATGTCAAGACCACCGTCCAGAACCTGGAAATCGCCCGTGTGGACGCAGAGCGTCAGCTGCTGTTGGTGAAGGGTGCCGTTCCTGGCGCCAAGAACGGTCAAGTGATCGTGTCGCCGGCAGTCAAAGTCAAAGCGAAGAAGGGAGCCTAATCAATGGAACTGAAGCTCCTGAATGACCAGGTCAAGCTGCTTCGAACGTCGCCGCACCGGATACCATTTTTCGCCGTGACTACAACGAAGCCCTGATCCACCAGGTCGTGGTTGCCTACCAAGCCAACGCGCGTAGCGGCAATCGCAAGCAGAAGGATCGTGAAGAAGTCAGCCACACCACCAAGAAGCCGTGGCGTCAAAAGGGTACTGGCCGTGCACGTGCCGGTATGTCCTCGTCGCCTCTGTGGCGCGGTGGTGGCCGTATCTTCCCGAACTCGCCTGACGAAAACTTCACCCACAAGGTCAACAAGAAGATGTATCGCGCAGGTGTCTGCTCGATTCTGTCCCAGTTGGCACGTGAAGGCCGCCTGTCGGTCGTCGAAGAGTTCGCCGTCGAAGCCCCGAAGACCAAGCTGCTGGCCCAGAAGTTGAAGGGCATGGGCATGGAATCGGTGCTGGTTATTACCGACAGCCTGGACGAAAAGCTGCTGCTGGCCTCGCGCAACCTGCCGGGCGTGCTGGTGGTCGAGCCGCGTCAAGCTGATCCCGTGTCGCT
>NZ_BADI01000860.1:0-1182 GCF_000333555.1 Herbaspirillum sp. B65
GCATCGATGAAACGCTGTCGGGCGCGGCCATGCGCATCTTGTGCAGGATGCCGTTGTCGGTGGCGACGATGAAGCCGGGGCCGCCGAATTCTGGACGGCGGCGATCAGTTGCGAGGTCGAGCCGATCACGTCGGCCTGCGCCACCACTGCTTCGGGCGACTCCGGGTGCACCAGCACCAGGGCGTCGGGATGCTCGGCGCGCATCAACTCCAGTTCCACTCCCTTGAACTCATCATGCACCAGGCAGGAACCCTGCCACAGCAGCATGTCGGCGCCGGTCTGCTTCTGGATGTAGCTGCCCAGGTGCTTGTCTGGCGCCCACAGGATCTTCTTGCCCTGAGCGTGCAGGTGCTGGACGATTTCCAGGCCGATGCCGGAGGTCACCATCCAGTCGGCGCGCGCCTTCACGGCGGCGCTGGTATTGGCATAGACCACCACGGTGCGGTCCGGGTGCTGGTCGCAGAAGGCGGCGAATTCATCGGCCGGACAACCCAGGTCGAGCGAACAGGTCGCGTCCAGGTCGGGCATGAGGATGCGCTTTTCGGGGCTGAGGATCTTGGCGGTCTCGCCCATGAAGCGCACACCGGCCACCACCAGGGTCTGGGCGGCGTGGTCACGGCCGAAACGCGCCATCTCCAGCGAATCCGAGACGCAGCCGCCGGTTTCCTCGGCCAGGTCCTGCAGGTCGCCATCGACGTAGTAGTGCGCCACCAGCACCGCCTGCTTTTCCTTGAGCAGTTGGCGGATGCGCGCTTTCAACTGCGCGCGTTCCTCGGGGCTGGGCGTGGCCGGTACCTTGGCCCACGCATTGGCGGTACAACTGCCGCCGGTCTCCATTTGCGGTCGCTCGAACTCGACGACCTTGGTTGCTGTTGCTTGCATGGCGGTCAACAATACGGTGCTGATGCGGTTACGGGGATTATTCGATGCCCTGGCTGGCCAGGTAGTCTTCGTAGCTGCCCTGGAAGTCGATCACCTGGCCATCCTTGACTTCAAGGATGCGGGTGGCCAGCGAGGACACGAATTCACGGTCGTGCGACACGAAGATCAGGGTGCCGGCATACTTTTCCAGCGCGATGTTGAGCGACTCGATGGATTCCATGTCCATGTGGTTGGTCGGTTCATCCATCAGCAGCACATTGTGACGGCCCAGCATCAGCTTGCCGTACATCATGCGGGCCT
>NZ_BADI01000859.1:0-8271 GCF_000333555.1 Herbaspirillum sp. B65
GCGATGGCTCGATTTCCGAGGTCGGTCCTATCGAGGCACCGCCCACCTTCACCCTGCAGCGCGTGTCCTTCCTGCGCGCCTTGCAGGAAGCTGCGGGTGCGGTGATCCTGGTGTCCAACGAAGTGGGCATGGGCATCGTGCCGCAGGGCGCCATCTCGCGCTGGTTCGTCGATGAGGCAGGGCGCCTGAACCAGGCCGTGGCCGCCCTCTGCGAGCGGGTGCAATGGGTCGCGGCGGGCCTGCCGCTCACCTTCAAGGGCAGCCCATGTTGAGCGGCCTCTCCTGGCCCTGGCTGGCCGTGCTGATTCTGAAGCACGGCCCACGATGAGCACTGACATTTTTTGGAGCATTGCATGACCCACGACCCGCAACGTAGCGTGCGTACCATCCGTATCGGCGCCGGTGCCGGCTACTCGGGCGACCGCATCGAACCGGCTGCCGAACTGGCCGAGAAAGGCCAGCTGGATTACCTGATCTTCGAATGCCTGGCCGAGCGCACCATCGCCATCGGGCAGCAGGCGCGTCTGGCCGACCCGAGCAAGGGCTACGACCCGCTGCTGGCCGAGCGGATGCACGCGGTACTGAAGACCTGCGCCCGCCAAGGCGTGCGTATCATCACCAACATGGGCGCCGCCAATCCCTTGGCCGCCGCCCAACGCATCCGCGAGATCGCCCGCGAACTGGGCCTGGCAGGGTTGAAGGTGGCCGCAGTCGTCGGTGACGATGTGTTGCAGGCCGTACAAGAGGGCGACTTCAGGATCGAAGACAATGGCCAGCCGGTGGCAAGCCTGGGTGAGCGGCTTATTTCGGCCAATGCCTATCTGGGCAGCGCCCCTATCGTGGAGGCCCTGCAAGCCGGTGCCCAGGTCATCGTCACCGGCCGTGTCGCCGATCCGGCGCTGGTACTGGCGCCGCTGGTGCATGAATTCGGCTGGGCCATGGATGACTGGGACAAGCTGGGCCAAGGCACGCTGATCGGCCATCTGCTGGAGTGCGCCGGCCAGATCACGGGTGGGTATTTCGCCGACCCTGGCAAGAAGGATGTGGCCGCTCTGGCGCGCCTGGGCTTTCCCATCGGTGAGGTGCGCGCCGATGGCAGTGCCGTCATCACCAAAGTCGCCGGCTCCGGCGGCCAGGTCACGGCGCAGACCTGCAAGGAACAACTGCTCTATGAAATCCACGATCCCAGCGCCTATCTCACGCCGGACGTGATCGCCGACTTTTCGCAGGTACAGATCACCGAACTGGGCGCGGATCGCGTGGCGGTGACGGGCGCACGTGGCCGCGCGCGACCGGCGACTTTGAAGACCACACTGGGCTATCGCGACAGCTTCATCGGCGAAGGCCAGATGTCCTATGCCGGGCCAGGCGCCCAGGCGCGCGCGCAACTGGCAGCCGACATCGTGCGCGAGCGGCTGGCGCTGACCGGCGTAGAGACACAGGAACTGCGCTTTGACCTGATCGGCGTCAATGCCATCGGCGGCCCGGCCAAGCCAGCCGCCGCGCCGGAACCGGATGAAGTCCGGCTGCGCGTGGCCGGCCGCACGGCCAGCATGAAGCAGGCGCTACGCATCGGCAATGAAGTCGAAACGCTCTACACCAATGGCCCGGCCGGCGGCGGCGGCGCCACCAAGTCGGCGCGCGAAGTCATCGCGGTGCTGTCGCTGCTGCTGCCGCGCACGCTGGTACACACATCCGTTCATATCGAGGAGGCTTGAGATGCTGCTCAGAGACATCGCCCACGCACGCGCCGGGGACAAGGGCGACATTTCCAATATTTCCGTCATCGCCTACCGCATCGAAGACTACGCCCGGCTGGAAAGCGCACTGAGCGCCGAGCGGGTGCGGGCGCATTTTGCGGCAATCGTGCAGGGGGAAGTGGTGCGCCATGCCTTGCCACACCTTGGAGCGCTCAATTTCGTCATGCAGCGCGCACTGGGTGGGGGCGTGACCCGTTCATTGGCGCTGGATGCGCATGGGAAGGCTTTGTCGGGGGTGATGCTGGAAATCGAACTGCCAGGCTGATACCAGATTCAGATCAGGCTTGCCAGGGGTTGATCACAGCCAGATCGGCTGCAACATAGGGCGTCAGGTCGCGCGAGGCAACGATGAATCCACAAGAAACTGCAATGGCAGCAATATAACCATCAGGGGTCGGAAATCCGCGTCCAGCACACCTGGCCTTCACCGCCAACTCGGCATGGGCACGCGCTGCGTCGGTATCGAAGGGCAGGATGCGGTCCTTGAACATACGCAGCACTGCATCAACACGCCGTGCCAGCAATTCCCTACGCTTGCCGGTGGGCAGGCTGGCAATTCCGAACAACATTTCAGCCATGGTAACGCTGGTCAGATAGAGCGTTTCCGGCGCCTGTTCATTGAGCCAGGCACGCACGCGGGCGTGCGGTTCTGGCTTCATGGCTTCAGAGACGACATTGGTATCGAGGACAATCATTCGAACCTCATCGGTTCGGCCGGCGTCCTGTCACGCGTTTGTTCCAGTGCGGCGACATCTTCATTGGTGAGACCCATCTCGCGGCTCATTTCAGCCAGTGCGTCCCCCAGGCGCAAGCGCCCGGCCGGTTTGACCGCCATCGTCAGGATTTCACGAATCTCTGCCTCGGTGCTGCGGCCATGCTGCGCGGCTCGCACGCGCAAGGCGCGGTGTACATCGTCGGGAAGATTTCGGACAGTGAGGGTAGCCATGACAGCATTACTCCCAAGTGACAGCAACGCATTCATTTTAATCATTTGACGCCATCCTTTCCAGTGATAAGATTTTCACTCCCCTGGCTCATCTCAGGCTGCAAGAAGAATTTACATTGAACTGGATAAATGAGATTGGATGGTGGTTATCGTATAAAAAACAGAAGAAGAGCGATGTTATTCGATAATTTGGTCCACTTCCCCGACAAGAAGTTGCCGCAAGGAAAATAGGCAATTTTTCGCCAATTCCCTCCCCCAAAACAAGCCGCATTGCGACTGTCCAAAAGGGGCAAGATTTGGTATCGTCCGCCCGTGATTCATTCTCGCACTGCATCAGCGCCCCCGCTGACTCTTTCCCCCTGCTATGAAAAAACCAACCCGACTCGGCACACCGCTGTCTCCCTCCGCTACCAAAGTCATGCTGCTGGGCTCCGGCGAACTCGGCAAGGAAGTCATCATCGCCCTGCAACGCCTGGGCGTGGAAGTGATTGCCGTTGACCGCTACGAAAACGCGCCCGGCCAGCAGGTCGCGCATCGCGCCCATGTCATCAACATGACAGATGGCGCCGCCCTGACCGCATTGATCGAGCAGGAGCAACCCGACCTGATCGTGCCCGAGATCGAGGCCATCGCCACCGAAACCCTGGTCAAGCTGGAAGAAGCCGGCCGTGCCCGCGTCATCCCGACCGCGCGCGCCGCCTGGCTGACCATGAATCGCGAAGGCATCCGTCGCCTGGCCGGTGAAACCCTGGGCCTGGCGACCTCGCCCTACCGCTTCGCCGACAGCCTGGCAGAATTGAAGGCTGCCATCGACCAGATCGGCTTCCCATGCGTGATCAAGCCGGTCATGTCATCTTCCGGCAAGGGCCAGTCCAAGATCGATGGCGCCGATGAGATCGAAGCCGCCTGGAACTACGCCGCCGCCGGTGGCCGCGTCGATTCCGGTCGCGTGATCGTGGAAGGCTTCATCGACTTCGACTACGAGATCACCCTGCTGACGGTGCGTTCCTTGAACGAGAACGGCGACACCATCACCAGCTTCTGCGACCCCATCGGTCACGTGCAGGTCAAGGGCGACTATGTCGAATCCTGGCAACCGCACCCCATGCCCAATGCGGCCCTGGAAAAGGCTCGCGACATCGCCCGCAAGGTCACCGAAAACCTCGGCGGTCTGGGCCTGTTCGGGGTGGAATTGTTCGTCAAGGGCGACATGGTCTGGTTCTCCGAAGTCAGCCCGCGTCCGCATGACACCGGCATGGTCACCATGGTCAGCCAGGTGCAGAGCGAATTCGAACTGCACGCCAAGGCCATCCTCGGTCTGCCGGTCAATACCGCCCTGAAGACCCCGGGTGCCTCGGCCGTGATCTATGGCCAGCATGAAGCCCGTGGCATCGCCTTCGATGGCGTAGCCGATGCGCTGCGCATTCCGGGTGCCGACATTCGCCTGTTCGGCAAGCCCGAGTCCTTCGCCCGCCGTCGCATGGGCGTGGCCCTGGCCTCCGGGGACAACGTCGAGACCGCCCGCATCCGTGCCAAGCAGGCGGCGGCCAAGGTCAAGCCGGTCATTCCCGAATAAGACCCGGCGATCCACCACCAGGCAGGCTCCGATGCAAATCGGGGCCTGCTTCGTTTAAGGCCTCCTGTGGCCCATCGTTGGCTTCAAAACGATATAAACGATATGAACGTCGCGACTGGTTATAATCGACGCCTCCCTCCACAACAGCAGCTTTGCTCACGATCATGAAGTGCGATGTCGCCATCCTCGGCAGCGGTCTGGCCGGTCTTTCCGTAGCACTCCATCTGGCCGAGAAGTACCAGGTGGTGGTGGTCTCCAAGGGTGAACTGCTGGATGGTGCCAGCAACTGGGCCCAGGGCGGCATTGCCGCAGTGCTCGATTCGAGCGACAGCCACGCCCAGCACATCGATGACACGCTGGTGGCCGGTGCCGGTCTGTGCGATGAAAGCGCCACCCGCACCATCGTCGAACATGGACGCCAGGCCATCGAATGGCTGATCGCCCAAGGCGTGCCCTTCACCCGCGACGACAGCGCCGAACTGGGCTATCACCTCACCCGCGAGGGCGGCCACAGCCAGCGGCGCATCATCCATGCTGCCGACGCCACCGGCCACGCGGTGCAGGTCACGCTGGAACAGCGCGTGCGTGCGCACCCCAACATCACCCTGCTGGAACATCACTGCGCCATCGACCTGATCCATGCCCGCAAGCTCGATCCCAAGGCCGAGCCGCGCTGCCTGGGCGTGCACGTGCAGGACACCGCCAGCGGCCGGGTCATCGCCATTGCCGCCGCACGCACGGTGCTGGCCACCGGCGGCGCCGGCAAGGTCTACCTGTACACCTCCAACCCGGATTCGGCCACCGGCGACGGCATCGCCATGGCCTGGCGCGCCGGCTGCCGGGTGGCCAACATGGAATTCATCCAGTTCCACCCGACCTGCCTGTATCACCCCTATGCCAAGTCCTTCCTGATCAGCGAGGCGCTGCGCGGCGAAGGCGCCCTGCTCAAGCTGCCGGCCTCGGCCGGGGCGGCAGCAGGCCAGCGCTTCATGCCGGAGCACGACGAGCGCTGCGAGCTGGCCCCGCGCGACATCGTGGCGCGCGCCATCGATTTCGAGATGAAGAAACGCGGCCTGGATCACGTCGATCTCGATATCAGCCACCAAAGCCCGGCCTTCATCGCCGAGCACTTCCCGACCATCCAGGCGCGTTGCCTGGAGTTCGGCATCGACATCACGCGCCAGCCCATTCCAGTGGTGCCGGCCGCGCACTACACCTGCGGCGGCGTGGTCACCGACATGGCCGGGCGCACCGACCTGCCGGGCCTGTACGCGGTGGGCGAGACGGCCTACACCGGCCTGCATGGTGCCAACCGGCTGGCCAGCAATTCGCTGCTGGAATGCCTGGTGCTGGGCCGCTCGGCGGCCGCGGATATCGAGCAGGAACTGGCCGCCGGCACCTGGCGCGTGACCGAGGTGCCGCAGTGGGATGAGAGCCGCGTCAGTGACGCCGATGAAGAAGTGGTGATCGCCCACAACTGGGATGAACTGCGCCGCTTCATGTGGAACTACGTCAGCATCGTGCGCACCGACAAGCGCCTGGAACGTGCCCAGCACCGTATCCGGCTCCTGAAGGAAGAGATCGATGAGTACTACGCCAATTTCCGCATCTCGCGCGATCTGCTGGAGTTGCGCAACCTGGTGGACGTGGCGCAATTGATCGTCTCCAGCGCGCTGACGCGCAAGGAAAGTCGCGGCCTGCACTTCAGCCAGGACTACCCGCGCACGCTGCCCCGTGCCACGCCGACCATCCTGCCTGGCCGGCAGTAAAATCGTGCGCAATTCCCTCCGGCTACCGCCGCAGATGCTGATGCGCCCTGCCCTGTGCGCATTGCTGCTGGCAGCTATCCTGCCCTCGGCGCGGCCGGCCGAGCCGTCAGCGTCGCCAGCCACCAGCACCGGAGCGCATCGGCCGCGCGTGTGCCTGGTGCTCTCCGGTGGCGGTGCCCGCGGCTATGCCCACCTGGGCGTGCTGCAATATCTGGAGCAATTGCACATCCCCATCGATTGCATCGCCGGCACCAGCATGGGCGCGCTCATCGGCGGTCTCTACGCCAGCGGTCTGAGCGCCGAAGAACTGGAACACCGCCTGGCCGTCACCAATCTCTCCGACATCGCCTTCGACCGCACGGAGCGCTCGCGCCTGCCGCAATCGCAGCGGGAAGACGATTTCCAGTACCCGATCTCGCTCTCAGCCGGCCTCGATGACGGCAAGCTCAAGCTGGCCTCCGGGCTGGTCCAGGGCAACAAGCTGCTGGCCCTGTTGCAGAACTGGACCGCGCAACTGCCGGCCAACATCGACTTTGCCCGCCTGCCCATCCCGTTCCGGGCGGTGGCTACCGATCTGAGCCTGGGCACCGAGGTGGTGCTGGACCACGGCTCCCTGCCGCGCGCCATGCGTGCCAGCATGGCCGTACCAGGGCTGTTTGCGCCCTTCAGCATCGACCAGCGCACCCTGGTCGATGGCGGGCTGGTGAGCAATCTACCGGTGCAGACGGCACGCGACATGGGGGCCGACGTGGTGATCGCAGTCAACATCGCCACGCCGCTGCAGGACGCCGCGCAACTGCAATCGCCCACTGCGGTGGCGCAGCAGATGGTGGGCATCCTCATCCAGCAGAACGTCAAGGCGCAAAAGGCCTTGCTGGGTGCGCAGGATATCCTGATCGAACCGCAGATGACGGGCATGTCCTTTACCGACTTCGCACGCGGCAAGGATGGCATCAACGCCGGCTGGGATGCGGCGCAACGCCAGAATGCGCGCCTGCTGCAACTGTCGCTGACGCCACAGCAATGGCAGGCCTACCTGCAGACACGCAGCCACAACGGCCTGGCGCTGGCCGCCGATACCCGCATCGACGCCATCGAGATTCGCACCGGGGGCCATATTCCGGCCAGCTATGTACGCAGCCGCCTCGATGTGAAGGAAGGCGACCGCTACGATGGCCAGCAGATCAACCAGGAACTGACGCGACTGTCCACCCACGGCGACTTCAACAACGTCACCCAGGAACTGGTGACCCGTCCCGATGGCCGGCATGTGCTGGTGATCGATGCCGAGGAAAAATCCTGGGGGCCGCAATACCTGCTCTTCGGACTGGGTATCTCGAACAGCTTCAATGGCCAGGGCGGCTTCAACCTGCAGATCGGCCACCGTTATCCCTGGATCAACGACACTGGCCTGGAGTGGCGCAATGACCTGGTGCTGGGCAACAAACGCGCCAGCCTGCAAAGCGAACTGCGACAGCCGATCTGGGGTAGCTATGGCGCCTATTTGGCGCCCTACCTGGAACTGAGTCGCCGCTACGTCGACATCTACCTGGACGGCAGCGACGTCAAGGCCTCGCCCGTGAACCAGTACCGCATCGACTCGGCCACCGGCGGCATGGACCTGGGCCTGCCCTTGTCGCGCCTGGGTGAGTTGCGCCTGGGCATGAGCTACCAGCACGTCAAATATTCACCCACCTACAACCTGCCGCCCAACAGCGGCCTGCAATTCGCCTCCTACCAGAGCAGCCAGCCGGTGGCGCGCATGAGGCTGACCATCGATCAGCTGGATGACGTGCTCTTCCCGCGCCAGGGTTACTACCTGTCGGCGGAAGCCAATCGCGGCTTCGGCAGCCAGGAGCGGCGTTTCTCCAACGCCCAGGCCCGCACCCTGTGGGCCGTCAGCCGTGAGCGCAACACCCTCAACCTGGCCCTGGAAGCGGCCAGCAGCCTGTCGGCCAACAGCGCCGGGCTGGGCTTCACACTGGGCGGTTTCCAGCATCTCTCGGCCTACGCACCTGAACAATTCTTCGGCAATTACCTGCTGTACGGCCGCCTGACCTGGCTACGCGACCTGGCCGACTACAGCCTGCCGGGACTGCGCAAGCCGGTACTGGGAGCGAGCCTGGAAGCGGGCAACGTCTGGCAGAGCCGCGACGCCTTCGGCGATGGCCCCTACAAGAAAAGCATGAGCCTGTTCCTGGGTGGCACCAGCCCGATCGG
>NZ_BADI01000858.1:0-2895 GCF_000333555.1 Herbaspirillum sp. B65
CATCATTATCCTCACCGCTCACATGAAGATTTTTACATCGCAAGCTTACACGCAGCGCCCGCCATCGACCTCGATGCACACGCCGGTGACGAACTGGGCTTCATCCGAACCCAGGTAGAGGCAGGCATTGGCGATGTCTTCGGGGGTGGAGAAGCGGCCCATGGGGATGGTGGCGACGAACTTCTTGCGGTTTTCGGGGGTGTCGGGCACGCCCATGAATTCGGCCAAGAGGCCGGTGGCCGAGATGACCGGATTGACGCAATTTACGCGGATCTTGTCCGGGCCCAGTTCGGCGGCCATCGACTTGCTGGTGGTGATGACCGCGCCCTTGCTGCCGTTGTACCAGGTCAGGCCCGGACGCGGGCGGATGCCGGCGGTGGAGGCGATATTGACGAAGGCGCCGCCGCCGACCTGGCGGAAGTAGGGCACGAAGGTCTTGGCCGAAAGGAAGATGCTCTTCACGTTGACCGCATAGACGCGGTCGAACTCTTCTTCTTCCACTTCCAGCATGGGGCGGTTACGGTGGGTGGTGCCGGCATTGTTGACCACGATGTCGAGCTTGCCAAAGTGTTCCAGGGCGGTGGCCAGCAACTGATCCATGTCGGCGCGCTTGGAGACGTCCGCCTTGGCAAAGACGGCCTTGCCGCCAGCGGCCTGGATTTCCTCGACCACCCGCAAGCCACCGGTCTGGCCGATATCAGCTACCACCACGGCCGCGCCTTCACGGGCATAAGCCTTGGCGATGCCTTCTCCGAAACCCGAACCGCCACCGGTGACGATAGCTACCTTGTCTTGCAAACGCATGATGTGTCTCCTTGAAAATAATTTACCTAATCGTTGAATCGACGTCGTAACGATCTCGATCTCAACCGTGGCGGATGGCAATGGTCTTCAAGATCGTGAAACCATAGAGCGCCTCGAAGCCTTTCTCGCGCCCGTGGCCGCTGGCCTTCACGCCGCCGAAGGGCAGTTCCACGCCGCCGCCGGCGCCGTAGTTGTTGATGAACACCTGACCGCTGCGAATGGCTCGCGCCAGGCGCATCTGGCGGCCGCCATCGCGGGTCCAGACGCTGGCCACCAGGCCATAGTCGGTACCGTTGGCCAGGGCAATGGCGTGCGCCTCATCCTCGAAGGGCATGGCTGCCAGCACCGGGCCGAACACTTCTTCCTGCGCCAGGCGATGGCGCGGCGGCACGTCGCGCAGCAGGGCCGGGGCCTGGTAGAAACCGTTGGCCGGCACGCCGGCTGCAATCTCGCCTTGCGCCACCAATGGGATGCCATCGCGCCGGGCCTCGGCGAGAAAGCCTGCCACGCGCTCCTGCTGGGTCTTGCGGATGAGCGGGCCGCAATCCAGGTCCATTTGTGACGAACCCACCTTGAGTTGCGAGAACAGCCCGGCCAGGCGCTCCAGCACCTGCTCATAGGCGCCGCGCTGTACCAGCAAGCGGCTACCGGCCGAACAGGTCTGGCCGGCGTTCTGCACGATGGCATTGACCACCACCGGCAGCATGGCCTCCATATCGGCATCCTCGAACACCACCTGGGGCGACTTGCCGCCCAGCTCCAGCGTGACCGGCGTGTGATGCTCGGCCGCGCCGCGCACCACCAGCTTGCCCACGTTGGGCGAACCGGTGAAGGACACATGATCTACGTCGGGATGCTTGACCAGCAGGTCGCCGGCCTCATGACCATAGCCGGTGACAATATTGAGGGCCCCCGCCGGGAAACCGACCTCAGCCGCCAGTTCGGCCACCCGCAGGATGGACAGGCAGGCATCCTCGGCCGGCTTGACCACGCAGGTATTGCCAGCGGCCAGCGCGCCGCCCACGCAGCGCCCGAAGATCTGCATCGGGTAGTTCCAGGGCACGATGTGGGCGGTCACACCATGTGGTTCGCGCAGGGTCAGCACCGTATAGCCTGCCTGGTAGGGGATGGTGTGGCCATGCAGCTTGTCGGCGGCGCCGGCATAGAACTCGAAATAGCGCACGATCGCCGCCGCATCGGCACGCGCCTGCTTCATCGGCTTGCCGCAGTCGCGGCCTTCCAGTTGCGCCAGTTCTTCCTGATGATCCTGCAGTTTGTAGGCCAGCTTCATCAGCAGCCGGCTGCGCTCGGCCGCCGACAGCTTGCCCCAGGCACCTTCATAGGCCAGCCGCGCCGCTTGCACCGCGCGCTCGACATCGTCGGCGTTGCCGCGGGCAATGGCGGCGAAGACCTGGCCATCGGAAGGGTCGATGACAGGGATGCTCTGGCCGGAAGTCGGAGCGACCCAGCGGTTGTCGATGAAATGCTGTTTCATGGTGGTACTGTCCTCGGGTGGTTGGCGCAATGCCGGGCAAGATGCAACACGACGCAACAAGACGCAGCAGGGCAGCCACGGGCAAGCGCGCGGACGGCGTCTGCGGGCAGGCCGGGAAGGGGCGTGTCTCCTGGATTGTTGTGTTTTTTGTGGTGGCTCAATCTAAGCCAGTGCGGCAAAGATGTCAAATTAATTTACTACTTTACTGACTACTTGCCCCGCGAGGCTGGCGGTAAGCCAGGCAAATCCGCTACCATGCGCAAGCAGTGCAACAAGTGCAATATGCACCCACACGGAGTCTCGATGCCCCACACCAGCAAGCCGGCACGCCCCGCCGCTTCCAGCGACATCCTGAACCTGGCCGCCGCCGGCCTCGGTCCGGTACGGCCGGAGCGCTTTGCCGAGCGGGTTTATGAAACCCTGTTCCATGCCATCGTCGAAGGCCGCATCGCAGTGGGCAGCAAGCTGCCCTCGGAAAACGACCTGGCCACGTTGTTCGAAGTCTCACGCCCGGTGGTACGCCAGGCGTTGGACCGCTTGCGTGAGGATCAACTGGTGGAGTCGCTGCGCGGCTCCGGCACCTATGGAAGAAAAGG
>NZ_BADI01000857.1:0-8818 GCF_000333555.1 Herbaspirillum sp. B65
GCCGCGGGTGTTCATGCTGTGTTTGGCGGCGGTTGTGCGCTGGCGGCGCTGGCCGGTGTCATCGGCGGCAATGCCTTCGTCACCGAACCGGGCATGGCGGGGGCCGTGGGTAGCATCATCTTCGTGGTGGTGGTGGTGGGCGGACTGGGTTCGCTGCCCGGGGCCTTCATCACCTCGCTCCTGATCGGACTGATGCAGACCTTTGCCGTGGCGCTGGATGTCTCGCTGGCCAGCCTGGGCGTGCAGCTGCCCGCCGGCAGTGCGCTGGCCCCGCTGGCGCGCCTGACCCTGGCCCAGGTGGCGCCGGTCTTGCCCTACCTGCTGCTGGTGGTGATGTTGATCGTGCGGCCCAAGGGTCTCATGGGAAAGCGCGAGGGGTGAGCGGTGAAACGACTCGTGCTGCCCTGGTTGATCTTCGCGCTGCTCCTGCTGGCCGCGCCGCTGGTATGGCCGCAGAGCGCGGCCCTGTCGCTGCTGTCGCAGATGGGCACGATGGTTTTGCTCTGCCTGTCTTGCAACATGCTGCTGGGCGAGGGCGGGATGCTCTCCTTCGGCCATGCCGTCTATTCGGGGCTGGGGGCCTTCGGTGCGATCCACCTGATGAACCGCATGGCCGCAGGCGCGCTGGTGTTTCCGATGACGCTGGTACCGCTGGCTGCTGGCTTGACCGGTGCGCTGTGTGCGCTGGTGCTGGGTTACCCGACCACGCGTCGGGCCGGCACTACCTTCGCCATGATCACGCTGGGGCTGGTGGAGCTGGTGTCGGCGTGCGTACTGATGTTGCCGGAGGTCTTCGGCGGCGAGGGCGGCATTTCCGCTAACCGCGTCATCGGCGAGCCGGTGCTGGGCATCAGCTATGGGCCGCAGATCCAGGTCTATTACCTGATCGCTGGCTGGCTGCTGGTCTGCGCCATGGCCATCTACGCGCTGCGTCAAACGCCCCTGGGCCGTATGCTCAATGCCGTGCGCGACAACCCCGAGCGCGCCGCCTTCATCGGCTACGATCCGCAGCGGGTACGTTACCTGGCGCTGATCTTGTCGGCCTTCTTTGCCGGGGTGGCGGGCGGCCTGTCGGCCATCAATTTCGAAATCGTCAGCGCCGAATATGTCGGGGCGCTGCGCTCCGGCACCATCTTGTTGTTTACCTTCATCGGCGGCACCGCCTATTTCTACGGCCCCATCGTCGGGGGCGTGGTCGGTGTGCTGTTTTCTTCCTGGCTGTCGGCCTATACCCAGGCCTGGCAATTCTACCTGGGCGCGTTCTTCATCCTGATCGTGATGACCGCACCGGGGGGACTGGCCAGCCTGATCGACCGGGGCTGGCGCACACTGCGCAGCGGTCGTCTGGAGGCACGCATGATGGCGCGCCTGGCCGCTTGGCTGCTCGCAGCACTGGTGACCCTGGCCGGCGTGGTGCTGGCTACCGAAATGGCTTACCAGGCCAGCCTGGGCAGCTTGACCGATACCGCCGAAGGGGCGGCGCCGCTGGCGTGGTGGGGGTGCTCCATCGATGTCCATGCGCCGCTGCCCTGGCTGGTCGCTTTGTTGCTGGCGGCTGTCGGCACGGTTGGACTGGTGTTCTGGCGACGCCAGGGGGAGGGCCGATGAGTACCCCGTATGCCCTGCAACTGCAAGGCCTGCACAAGGCCTTCGAGCGCAGCCAGATCCTGTGCGGGGTGGACCTGCAATTGTCGGCAGGCGAGCGCTGCGCCTTGATCGGTCCCAATGGCGCCGGCAAGTCCAGCCTCTTCAACCTGGTGTCGGGCCGCTATCGGGCCGATGCCGGGCGCGTGCTGCTGCATGGCCGCGACATCACGCGCGACTCGCCCCAGCAGATCAACCGGCTGGGTTTGGCGCGCAGCTTCCAGATCACCAGCCTGTTCCCGCGCCTGAGCGCCTTCGAGAACGTGCGCTGTGCGCTGCTGTGGACGCTGGGCTACCGCTATGCCTTCTGGCGCCGCATCAGCCAGTTGCGCGACGCCAACGCACGCGCCCGCGCGGTGCTGGACAAAGTCGGCCTGGCCACCCGGGCAGAGGTGGCCGCCGGCGAGTTGAGCTACGCCGAACAGCGGGCGCTGGAATTGGCCGTCACCATTGCCGCCGATGCTTCCGTGATCCTGCTGGACGAACCCACGGCCGGGATGAGCCGGGCCGAGAGTGCGGCCATGGTGGCCTTGATCCGTGAGGTCACCGTGGGCAAGACCTTGCTGATGGTGGAGCACGATATGCAGGTGGTATTCGATCTGGCCGACCGCATCGCGGTCATGGACAATGGCCGCGTGATCGCCTGCGACAGCGCCCAGCGCATCCGCGCCAACCCGCAGGTGCAGGCACTGTACCTGGACCGGAGGCGTCATGGATAAGTCCGGCCGCTTGCTCCGGGTGGACCGCCTGCACGCCTGGTATGGCCAGAGCCATGTGCTGCATGGAGTCTCACTGGAAGTGCAGCGCGGCGAGATCGTCAGCATCCTCGGTCGCAATGGTGCGGGCCGCTCCACCTTGCTCAAGGCCTTGATGGGGCAGGTGCGCAGCAGTGGCGGGATCGACTTCGACGGCACCGATATCGCTGGCCTGCCGACCCATGCCATCGCCCGGCGCGGCATCGGCTACGTGCCGGAAAGTCGCGATGTCTTCCCCACGCTCACCGTGGCGCAGAACCTGTTGCTGGGGCGCAAGAGCGGGCGCGCGCCGGTCCAAGGCTGGCGCGAGGAAGAGGTGTATGCCTTGTTCCCGGCCCTGGCCAGACGCCACAAGGTGGCCGCCGGCGCACTGTCGGGCGGCGAGCAGCAGATGCTGGCGCTGGGCCGGGCCTTGCTGGGCAATCCTTCCTTGCTGCTCATCGATGAGCCCACTGAAGGATTGTCGCCGCAGATGGTGCAGCAGGTGGCGCATTACCTGGAACTGCTGCGCCAGCGCGACGTGGCGGTGCTGCTGATCGAGCAGAAGCAGGCCATTGCGCTGGAGCTGTCGCAACGGGTGTATGTGATGGGACGCGGCGAGATGGTCTTCCATGGCACGCCCGCTGCGCTGCAAGCCGATCAGGACTTGCAGCGCGAATGGCTGGCGCTCTAGGAGTGCAATAGCGGGCAATTCTCGTTGCCCGGCGATGGCTGGCCGGGCAGGCGCGTTTCACAATCGCGTCTTTACCTGCCTGCGAGACCTTCATGCTGATCTGGCCCCTGCTGATTTCCTTTGCCCTGCTCGCGGTCTATGCCGCCGACCGCGCCTGGCTGCGCCATGTCAATCGCCCCGACCTGCCTTTGTACGACCCGCATGGCTACCTGGAGATCACCGAACGCATGACCGAGCTGTGCCACGGCGACCGCACCCGCGTCGATGCGCTGGTAGCGCGCCAGCGTCGACGCTTTCCGCAGGCTACCCAGGCGGAGGTGGTGCGGCTGGCCATGCGGGAATTGTTGGAGCCGCAATCGTCAGCGCATCCCTGAATGCGGAAGTTGTTTCATGTAGAAGGATGTTGGGCGGAGATGGGAGAAAATTGTGATCGATATGGGAAGTTGCTTCTCTCTGATCTTATTGATCGATCAAGGTCGCAATTGGGATGAACAGTATCTCACCCTCGCTTTTCTGCAATTCAATGGCCATCGGGAAGTGATATGGTCGAGCCATTTCATGGGCACTTGTGAACCAGCAGTGATGGCCTCGTTAATTTCGCGTATGCCAGAGCGAATCAGCCAAGGCGGCAGCCTGTGGTTGTGCCACCGCTGTTGAGCACAACTGGTTAATGGTGACGCTGACCTGAGAGATCAGTGATGACATGGCCCATGTAGCCTCAATACCTTTGTAGAATCGATAACATGGAGCATCACCGAGCATGAATAACCAGCATGAATGCAATCTGTGCGGCGGCACCGAGCTTACCGAATTGATCAACTTCGGAGAGTTTCCGGTCGCCAAACACTATTTGACCAAGCCGGATGAGGAGCGTCCTGTCTGGCCTGTCAAGTTGCACTTTTGCGAACACTGCGGCCTCACCCAATTGGTCGATGCATGTCCGCCTGAAGTCATCTATGCCAATTACGTCACCATCAGCGCATGGAAATTCCAGCCGCATCTGTTGCCGCAGATCGAACTGATCAAGACCCTGGATGGTATGGAGTCCGGATCAGGCATTATTGAAATCGGTTGCAATGACGGTGGTTTTTTGGAGCAGCTCAAGCTCCAGGGGTTCACCAATGCGGTAGGTGTTGAGCCAGCACAGGATGCCTACGACCTGGCCATTGCCAAAGGGGTGGACGTCATTCGCGACTTCCTCACGCCGGACTTGGCAAGGAAGATCGTTGCCCAGCGTGGTCAGTTCAATTTGTTCGTCTCACGCCAGAACCTTGAACACATGAGCGATCTGCGCGGCGTGGCAGCTTGCATTGAAACCCTGGTGCAAGACGGTGGATATGTGCTCATCGAAGTCCCCAACTTCGAATGCAACTTGCGCACACACGACTATGGACTGTGGGAGGAACACGTCAATTACTTCACGCGGGATACCTTGCGTGAGTTCCTCGCGCAGGCCAATGTCGAAATCGTGCATAGTGAGGTCTTTGTCTTCAGCGGCGAGGGCATTTTCGTCCTGGCGCGCAAGAAGGGGCAGGTTCCTTCCGACCTCAGCTATGTCCCTTCCCTGCGCGAGCAGAATCTGGACTATGCCGCGCAGTGGCAGCCCTTCATCCGGGATATCAACCAGGAGCTGGCGCAGTTCAAGCGTCAGGGCAAGAAGATCGCCGTCTACGGCGCCGGCTCGCGCGGTTTTTGCCTGCTCAACTTCGCCCGTATGACCGGCAATATTGATTTCATCGTTGACGATCAGCCGGAAAAGCAGAATACCTGGATGCCTGGTACTGGCCTGCCCATCGTTGGCAGCGATGCCTTATATGAGCAAGGGGTCGACATCTGCCTGCTCGGTGTGAATACGGAGAACGAGGACAAGGTCTTGAAGCGGCACGAGAAATGGATCGCGGGCGGCGGACAATTCTGGTCCATCTTTCCACCCAGCGCTCGGATGCTGCCGGCGTGGCAGAAATACATAGCCTGATTGCGTGCGGTGCGCTGGCAAGGAGGACAGGTCGGACGCCTCACCCTCAGCATTGCCTCATCTGCGGCTTCCAGAAAGCCATCGATTGCTCGGCGTCGGGCTTTTGTCAGAAATGCGTTCTAACGATAGGACAACATGTTAACCCTTCTCATTCCTACCAAGAATCACGGCATCTACCTCGAACATCTCCTTGCCAATGTCGTTTTTGGTCCGGGATCGCCGGTCACCAATCTGCTGATCTTCAATGACGGTTCCACGGACAATACTGCCGAGATCCTGAGCAAGTACGCCAACGACAAGCGGGTGCGGATCATGGGCGGCACATCGAGCATCGGCGTCATGCTGGCCTACCAGCAGATGTATCCCTTGATCGAGACGCCGTACATGACGACCATCGCCACCGATGATCTCTTCTACCCTGAGGCCATGACCCGTCTGCTCGAAGCGACCGTGCGTAATGATGCTTGCATGGGGTTTGGCAAATACCAGATTCTGGAGGACGGAAACCTGTCCGACCTGCAGCATCCGGGCTGGCATGGCAGAAACTTCAAGCGGAGTTGTGATTTTGAAGCCTTGATGAGCTACGACCATTATGTGTTTTTGGGCATCTACAAGACGGATGCCTTGCCACAGTATGGTCTGACCAGATTTCCCTATGACCTGTCATTGAACCGGCTGGCAGCTGCCGACGGCTTGGGTGAATTCCGGGCGCAGGACTGGAGTCTGGCGCTTGACATGGCCATTGCACATCCCGACCGGATCTGTTTTGTGGACGAGTATTGCGGCGTTTTCCGCAAGGTCGCCAATCAGCTTTCTTCGGATGCCATCTATGTGCACACTGGTCGAGCCGTCTATGAAATGGCACTGCTGATCTTGCGCCACTTGAGCAATTACGAACTGCGGCAGAGGATCAAGAGCGAGCCGCATTTCCATGTGTCGGTCAAGAACCTGTTCTATGCCAAATTTGGTGCCGTCACCGAAGAGGCAAAGAATTCTCACAACTTCCAGCAAATCTACAAGCCGATCATCCTGGCGGCCGACACCATCCTCAATAACATGTAAGAAAGAGTGCGAGGTAGCCGTGTTCATCAACATGAGCACGGTTGTTGCCGCTGCCTGACGCTGTCTTTACAGCATGGCCGGCGGCAAATCCAACCCTAGGGTTCTGAGCATTTCCTTGCGACGCAGGCGCAGCTCGTCGTCAGCCGCCGGCCATTTACGGTAGATCGACAGGAAGTCCAGGGCGATCGAGCCATTGGACTTGGCGTCGTTGTTGCGGCTCTGGCCTTCATTGATATGCACGACGGGCCCAGAGATGCCGAGGAAATTGAATTCATATTTCAGCACCAGCGAAATCAGGTAATCCCAGTCCTCGTGGCTTTGCAGCGTGGCATCCACCAGATGGCGCTTGGCGATGGATGAAGAGAGGACGATGGCATTGTTGGGAATGAAATTGCTGACCAGCAGGGTGCGGATGTCGGTGGCGCCCGTATCGACTTCGGTACTGGAGAGCACATGTGTGCCCTCGGGGGTACGCACTTCCTTCAACTGGGTGTATGACACGTAGTTGACCGCATCGCTGAGGAAGCGGTTGCATTGGACGATGGCTTGCAGGAAATCAGGTCGATAGCTGTCGTCATCGTCCAGGAACAGGATGAAGCGGCCGCGCGCCAATTGAACGCCAGCGTTGCGTGACTCCGCAGGGCCCTTGGCGCCTGGCAGGCAAAGGAAGACATCTTTTTCGCGCAACAGACGGCTGGCGACTTCCTTGGTCGGGATACTGCCTTCGTCGGCGACCAAGACAATCTCGTAATCGACAAAACTCTGTGCCAACAGCGAGCGCAGCGCGCGCTCCAGAATAGCCGGGCGACGGTGGGTAGTGACGATGATGGAAAACAGGGGCGCGATGGTCATGGTCATAGGTAGGTAATAGGCGATGGATGTCAGGACGCTTGGGCCGGTCGGCGTGAATCAGATGGGGAAAACGTACACCGATGATGTGAGCGCATGACTAAGCATTCGGCCTTGAAGAAGCTTGTCAAGCAAACCGTGCCTTTTGCCGACAATGCTCACCTGATGGACTAAGAGGAAGTGCAGGGTGACGATGGACATCGGCCCGGAGGGCAGACGGTGCAGCAAGATGGGATCCCCGGTGTAGACTTTTATAAGGGACACTATAGCGCCCAAAGTGAGCACTGTAAACTTGATGTCGGGAGCATCGTCTGGTTTGGCAGTCCAGTCGCATATGGCAGAAAGGGGCGCTGCAGCGCCCGCGCAGGCAAGGCAAAGCCAAGATAAGCAGGTCGCTTCCTGCTGGCCTTGTCTGCGCGGCCGAACTGAATGATCACGCCATGTGGCGATGAGCGGATTACTTGTTGACCAGCCGAGCCGGCAGGGTCAGCGTGAGCAAGCCACCGATCACCAGCGAGGCCGCCAGCACGTACATGCCGGCATTGGTGCTCTGGGTGGTGTCCTTCAACCAGCCCACCAGGAACGGGCTGACGAAGCCGGCCAGGTTGCCCAGCGAATTGATCAGCGCGATGCCGGCCGCGGCGGCGGTGCCCGACAGGAAGGCGGTCGGCAGGCTCCAGAACAGGGGCAGGGTGGTCATGATGCCGACGCTGGCCAGGGTCAGCGAGGCCATGGCCATGGCGGTGTTGTGACCGTACAGGGTGGACAGCAACAGGCCGATGCAACCGATGAAGGCCGGGATGGCGACGTGCCAGCGACGTTCGCGGCGGGCGTCGGCGCTGCGGCCGATCAAGACCATGGCGGCGGCAGCAAAGGCATAGGGGATCGCCGTCAGCAGACCCACGTTGAGCGGATCGCTCACCCCCGTAGCCTTGATGATGGTGGGCAGCCAGAAGCTCACGCCATACAGGCCCATGACGAAGCAGAAATAGATCAGCGCCCCCAGCCAGACCCGGCCATTGGCGAACATGGCGCCCAGCGACAGGTGTTCCTTCTGGCTTTCTTCGTGGCTGATGTTGGCTTCCAGCAGGCGTTTTTCGTCTTCGCTCAACCAGTCGGCGTCACGGATGCGATCCTTCATATAGAGGATCACCAGCACGCCCAGGACCAGCGATGGAATGGCTTCCAGGATGAACATCCACTGCCAGCCGGTATGACCCCACACCCCCGGCATGGCGTGCATGATCCAGCCCGAGAACGGGCCGCCGATCACGCCCGAGAGCGCGATGCCGGTCATGAACAGGGCCGTGATCTTGCCGCGCCGGGCGGCCGGGTACCAGTAGGTGAGATAGAGGATCACGCCCGGGAAGAAGCCGGCCTCGGCCACCCCCAGCAGGAAACGCATGATGTAGAACATTTCCGGCGTGGTGACGTAAGCCATGGCACCGGAGATGATGCCCCAGGTGATCATGATGCGGGCGATCCACAGGCGCGCCCCTACCTTGTGCAAGATCATGTTGCTGGGCACCTCGAAGACGAAGTAACCCAGGAAGAAGATGCCCGCGCCCAGGCCGTAGACGGTGTCGCTGAATTTGAGATCCTGCAGCATCTGCAGCTTGGCGAAGCCGACGTTGACCCGGTCCAGGTAGGAGGCCACATAGCATAGGAACAGCAGTGGCAACAGACGCCAGGTCACCTTGCTGTAGGTGGCGTCTTCAAAGGATGCGCGCGCGCCGTCGGCGGCTGCGCCTGCTTGGTAAGTCATGTCTCGCTCCAGATGTTGTTTGACGTGTCGTTGTTGTACGTCGCCGGTTCTTTGTGACCGCTTGACAGTGCCAGCATTGTAGTGGCGGGAGGACA
>NZ_BADI01000856.1:0-1869 GCF_000333555.1 Herbaspirillum sp. B65
GGGTCGAAGCGCAGCGAAGCCGAAATGATGCAATAGCGCAATCCGGTCGGCGGCGGGCCGTCGGGGAAGACGTGGCCCAGGTGGGCGTCGCAGACATTGCAGATGATCTCGGTGCGAATCATGCCATAACTGCGGTCTACTTTCTCGCGCACGTTGGCCGCATCGATGGGTTCGAAGTAGCTCGGCCAGCCGCAGCCGGAGTCGAACTTGGCGTCCGAGGTGAACAGCGGGGTGTCGCAGCACACGCAGGTATAGGTGCCGGCTTCGTGGTGGTCCCAGTAGCGGCCGGTGAAGGCGCGCTCGGTAGCGGCTTCGCGGGTGACCTGGTATTCCAGCGGATCCAGCTGGGCGCGCCACTGGGCGTCGGTCTTTTCTACTCGTTTGTTCATGCTTGGCTCCTTGGTGTTGACGGGCGAGGGGATGATGCGGCCGGTTCAGGAAGAAAACTTCAGGAAGAGCAGCTTACTTCGAGATGGCTGGCCCAGTCGGGGGGCAGGTCGGCGTATCGGTCGAACTCGGGCTGTTCGTCGAAGGGGCGGCTGAGGATGGCCTGCAGGCGTGCCACTTCGCTGAAGTCCTTGTGCTGGGCCCGTTCGATGGCGACCTGGGCGAGGTAGTTGCGTAGCACGTATTTGGGGTTGACCTGATGCATTGCAAGCCGGCGCGCTGCATCGTCGCTGTCTTCGGCGCGCAGCCGGGCGCGGTATTGCGCGGCCCAGGCATCGAAGGCGGGACGGTCGAGGATGAGGTCGCGCAGCGCTTCGTCGTTGGCGGTGTTGCTGATCTGCAAGTCGCCCAGGCGGCGGAAGAACAATGTGAAATCGACGTGATTGGCTTGCAGGATGGCAAACAAGGCCTCGATCAAGCGGGGGTCGTCGGCCTGCTGCGTCCTCAAGCCCAGCTTGGCGCGCAACAGGGCGTCGTGCTGCGCCTGGAAGATGGCTTCATAGCCAGCCAGCGCGGCCTCGGTCTGTTCCACCGAGCCGATCAGCGGCAGCATCGCCTGACCCAGCGCGAAGCAGTTCCACTGGCCGATACGGGGCTGCATCTGGTAGCTGTAGCGGCCCTGGCCATCGGTATGGTTGCAGATGTGGCGGGCGTCGAAGGCTTCCATGAAGCCGAAGGGGCCATAGTCCAGTGTCAGGCCGAGGATGGACATGTTGTCGGTGTTCATCACCCCGTGCATGAAACCCACCGCCTGCCATTGCGCCATCAGCGTGGCGGTGCGGCGGGTGACTTCCTGCAGCAGCGCCTGGTAGGGGTTGGCTTCCTGCAGCAGTGCTGGATAGAACTGTTCCAGCACGGTGTCGCCCAATACCTTCAGCTCATCGAAGCGCTGGTTGTAGTACCAGTGCTCGAAGGAACCGAAGCGGATGAAGCTGGGCGCCATGCGCGTGACCACCGCCGCCGTTTCGGCACTCTCGCGCAGTACGCGCTGGTCCGAGCCGATCACGGTCAGCGCCCGGGTGGTCGGGATGCCGAGCGCGGCCATGGCTTCCGAACAGAGGAATTCGCGGATCGAGGAGCGCAGCACGGCGCGGCCATCGCCCATGCGTGAATAGGGCGTCAGGCCCGCGCCCTTGAGTTGCAGTTCGATGCGGCCCTGGCCATCGGTGGCTGGCAGGTCGCCCAGCGTGATGGCGCGTCCATCGCCCAACTGGCCGGCCCAGACCCCGAACTGATGCCCCGAATACACTGCCGACAGTGGCATGGAGCCGGGCGCGACCTGATTGCCGGCGAAGATGTCGAGGAAGCTGCGATCCTCTTCGGTCGGCCGTGCCAGGCCCACGCTAGCGGCCGCCGCATCGCTGAAGCCCACCAGGTAAGGGGCGGGCAGGGGTGTGGGCTGCAACCGGGTGGAAAAAGCCG
>NZ_BADI01000855.1:0-1719 GCF_000333555.1 Herbaspirillum sp. B65
GCTGCTGAGCCGTTTTCCGCTGGAACATGGCCTTCAGACCACCGCCCAGGTCTTCGCTACCCTTGAAGCCGAGACGGCTGTTGGCGATGGCGCCGTTATCCATGCGTACATTGCTGTTGCCCTTGGCATTGGCATTGTTGAGATAGTGGATGCTGGTATCGACAATGCCGTAGATGGTCACGTTGGACTGGGCAAACGCTGCGCCGCCGGTGGTCAGGCCGGCTGCCAACAGCAGCATGGAACTCTTCTTCATAGGTTTCTCTCCAGAAAGCACGATGTTGTGTTTGTGATGGTGCCGTGGATCAGCCTTGTGTGCCTCTCCCTGAAACACCTCTTTTATCGCTGCGTCACGCAAAGCGTGGCGGATCGCAGCCTGTCCCTATTTGGAACTGGATCGAAGAATATCAGAACGATGCTTTGCAAAATGCATGAAATGCTGCGGAAAAATTATGCTTTTTAAATTATTTATTTCATTTATATTTTTATAAAAATTTTACTGTATAAATTTTTTATAAAAATAAATTTCCTCTATGAATCGCGCGACGGCGTTTTTGAGGCCCAGGAGGGCATGAAATAGCGGTTTTTCGGCGGATTTCTGGATGTTTTGAATGACTTTTTGCAGCCTCGCGCAGAACTTGTGCATGAAAACGTAGCTAAAAAGCAACATGCCCGGCAAGGAAACCTTGTCCGGGCATGTTCTCAGGCGGTGTGAAGGAAGACGCCTGGTCTTCCTTCAGCCAGCCAGGCGGTGGCCGTGCAGCGGGCGCTTATTGCACCTTGGCCTTGGCGCGCAGTTGTTCCTGGTAAGCCTGCAGCTTCTTCTGTTGCAGGGCTTCGGCGATCTGCGGCTTGACTTCGTCCAGGGTCGGGACCTTGGCCGGACGCACGTCTTCCAGCTTGATCACGTGCCAGCCGAACTGGGTCTGCACCGGAGTCTGGGTGATTTCACCCTTCTTCAGGGCCACCATGGCGTCGGAGAAAGGCTTGACGAAGGAGGCCGGGGTCGCCCAGTCCAGGTCGCCGCCGTTGGCTGCCGAACCGGTGTCCTTGGATTGCTTGGCCAGGTCTTCGAACTTGGTGCCGGCCTTCAACTTGGCGATGATGGCTTCGGCGTCTTCCTTCTTGTCCACCAGGATGTGGCGGGCGTGGTATTCCTTGTCGCCGGCCTGGGCCTTGAACTTGTCGTATTCGGCCTTGATGTCGGCGTCCGAGACCGGGTTCTTCTTCAGGTAGTCGGCGATCAGGGCGCGAATCACGATGGACTGGCGCGCCAGTTCCAGTTGGTTCTTGACGTCGGTGCTGTTGGCCAGACCTTGCTTGTCGGCTTCCTGCATCAGGATTTCACGGTTGATCAGTTCTTCCTTGATGGCGTTGCGCAGCTGCGGGCTGTCGGGCTGGCCTTGGGCAGTCATCTGCTTGACCATGAGGTCGGCGCGGGAGGAGGGAATCGCCTTGCCGTTCACCACAGCCAGGTTTTGTGCGAAGGCCGGGACGGAAGCGATTGCAAACAGCAGCACCAGCAGACGAGCGGGTTTGAATGTCATTGTTGAATCCTAGAAATGAAAGGAATGAATCAAAACGGAGAAGAAAACAGGAGGGGCTTGGAATTCAGGCGTCGTTCTTGGTTCTTGGTCTCAGTTCGTTGCCTCTGACGGGGAGTGCGCCACTATGGCTAGCGCATGGATCTCCTGCTGCATCAGATCGGACAGGCAATCATAC
>NZ_BADI01000854.1:0-3430 GCF_000333555.1 Herbaspirillum sp. B65
CGCGTGACATCGACCAGATCGTCGACCAGGCCCCCAATGGCTTGGAAGTCTTGCGCGGCAACTCCAGCTACCTCTATGACGGCAACTGGAAGATGCAGATGGAAAACGGCTGCGACGGCTATCACGTCAGCAGCGTGCACTGGAACTATGCCGCCACCATGGGCCGCCGCAAGGAAGGCGGCACCAAGGCCACCGATGCCAACAACTGGAGCAAGGCAGTGGCCGGCGTGTATGGCTTCGAGAATGGCCACATCCTGTTGTGGACCAATACCCTGAATCCCGAAGTGCGCCCGATCTGGAACCAGCGCGAAGAACTGGCGGCCCGCGTGGGCCAGGCCCGCGCCGACACCATCGTGGCCCAGACCCGCAATCTGTGCCTGTATCCCAACGTGTTCCTGATGGACCAGTTCGGTACCCAGATCCGCGTGGCACGCCCGATCAGCGTGGACCAGACCGAGATCAGCATCTTCTGCTTCGGCCCCAAGGGCGAGAGCGATGAAGACCGCCGCGTGCGTATTCGTCAGTATGAAGATTTCTTCAACGTCTCCGGCATGGGTACCGCCGATGACCTCGAAGAGTTCCGCGCCTGCCAGGCGGGTTATGCCGGTTCGGCCGTGCGCTGGAACGACATGAGTCGCGGGGCGCCGCTGTGGAAGCAAGGACCGGATGAGAATGCGAAGAAAATGGGCATGAATCCCATACTCAGTGGCGAGCGCAGCGAAGACGAAGGCCTGTTTGTCTGCCAGCACCACTACTGGACCGAGCAGATGCGCCAGGCCGTCAAGAAGGAACGCGCCGCCGCTGGGCAAGGAGCACAGCAATGAGCCAGCCCGTCGAACTGAGCGCCGTGTGCGCCTTCCTCTATCGCGAGGCCCGTTATCTGGATGAACGCCAGTGGGAACCCTGGCTGGAAATGTATGCACCCGACGTCGAATACTGGATGCCGGCCTGGGACGACGATGACCAGCTCACCGAAGACCCGCAGCGCGAAATCTCGCTGATGTACTACGCCAATCGCGATGGCCTGGAAGACCGCGTGTTCCGCATCAAGACCGAGCGCTCCAGCGCCTCCATGCCGGAGCCGCGGACCAGCCACATGATCGCCAACGTGGAAATCCTGGAAGAGCATGACGATGTGGTCGAGGTGCGCTACAACTTCCAGACCCTGTCGCATCGCTACAAGATCACTGACCAGTTCTTCGGCACGATGCTGGTGAGCTTGCGCAAGGTCGAGGGTGGCTTCTTGATCGCCCGCAAGAAGATCGTCCTCAAGAACGACTATATCCGCCAAGTCATCGACGTCTATCACGTCTGACCGGCAGCAGGAGACACAAGATGAGCAGCTATCGCATCGCCCTCAACTTCGAGGATGGGGTCACCCGCATCATCAATTGCGGGGCCAAGGAAAAAGTACTGGACGCGGCCTTTCGCCAGCGTATCAACCTGCCCATGGATTGTTCCGATGGCGTGTGCGGCACCTGCAAGTGCCGTGCCGAGAGTGGCCAGTACGATCTGGGCGACGACTACATCGACGAGGCGTTGAACAGCGAGGAAGCCGATGCCGGCATGGTGCTGACCTGCCAGATGGTGCCGCAGTCGGATTGCGTCATTGCCGTGCCGATTGCTTCCACTGCCTGCAAGACCGGCAGCGCCAAGTTCAGTGGCAAGGTGGCCGCCGTCACCGCCTTTGGCGAGGCGGCCTTCGAGCTGGTGCTGGAGGTGGGGGCCGATGCGCCGGCCTTCCTGCCGGGCCAATACGTCAACATCGGCGTACCCGGCAGCGGCCAGCAGCGTGCCTATTCCTTCAGCTCGCCCTCGGGGGCGGCGCGCATGAGCTTTCTCATCAAGAACGTGCCGGGCGGCCTGATGAGCGCTTGGTTGGCGGGCGCCAGTGTCGGTACGGCGCTGGAGTTGACCGGCCCCCTGGGCAGCTTCTACCTGCGCCCGGTCACCCGGCCGCTGCTGATGCTGGCCGGTGGTACCGGTCTGGCCCCGTTCCTGTCGATGCTGGAAGAATTGCTGCGCCAGGGGGTGAGCCAGCCGGTGCATATGATCTATGGCGTCACCCGCGACCAGGACCTGGTCCTGGTGGAGCGCCTGGAAGCGCTGGCGCAACGCCTGCCGGGCTTCAGTTTCACCACCTGCGTGGCCGACCCCGCCACCACCCATCCGCGTCAGGGTTACGTGACCCAGCACATGCCGGCCGAGGTGCTGCATGATGGCGCGGTGGATGTCTACCTGTGCGGCCCGCCGCCGATGGTGGAGGCGGTGCAGAAGCACTTCCAGTCCCAGGGCATCACCCCGGCCAGCTTCCATTACGAGAAGTTCGTCACCAGTCAGCCGGTGGCGGTGGCAGCATGAGCGGCGCCGCCGTGCGCGCCCGCTTTGCCGGCAAGGTGGCCGTGGTCACCGGTGCTGCCCAGGGCATCCTGCGCGGCGTGGCGTTGGGCATCGCGGCCGAAGGTGGCCAGGTGCTGCTGGTGGACCGTGCCGATTTCATCGATGAAGTCGCGGCCCAAGCCGAGGCTGGACGGGGCAGCGGCTTTGTCGCCGACCTGGAAACCTATGCCGGTGCGCAGGCGGCCATGGCGCAGGCCATCGCGCGCTATGGCCGCATCGATATCCTCATCAATGGCGTGGGCGGGGCCATCCGTATGCGGCCCTATGACCAGTTCGAGCCGGCCCAGATCGATGCCGAGATCCGCCGCTCGCTCATGCCCACGCTCTATGGCTGTCATGCCGTGCTGCCGTATCTGCTGCGCCAGGGGAGCGGCACCATCGTCAACGTCTCCTCCAATGCCACGCGCGGTATTCGCCGCGTGCCGTATTCGGCGGCCAAGGGCGGGGTCAATGCCATGACCACGGCGCTGGCCATGGAGTATGGCGAGCAAGGCATCCGCGTGGTGGCCACTGCCCCGGGTGGCACCCAGGCCCCGCCGCGCCGGGTGCCGCGCAATGCCGACGGCGACAGTGCCCAGGAACAGGCGTGGATGCAGCAAGCCGTGCAGCAGGTCACCAGCTCCACCTTCTTCAAACGCTATGCCACGCTGGAAGAGCAGATCGCGCCCATCCTCTTCCTCGCCTCCGATGAGGCCAGCTATATCACCGGTACGGTATTGCCGGTGGCGGCGGGTGATAACGGCTGATTTCATCAAGGCGTCATCAGAGCTCATACCTCTTACGTCTTCTGCATCTCTTATAAGGAACCCCCATGTCCGAGCGCCAGGCCATCATTCCCAAGGGAATGGAAGACGTCTACGACAAGATCGGTTATGCCCCCGGCGTGCTGGTGGGCGAGGTGCTGTATGTATCGGGCCAGATCGGCCGCGGCCCCGACATGCAACTGGTGGAGCCGCGCGAAGCCCAGATCGTGCAAGCCTTCGAGAACGTCAAGCAGGTGCTGGAGACCGCGGCGGCAAGCTGAAGACAT
>NZ_BADI01000853.1:0-16277 GCF_000333555.1 Herbaspirillum sp. B65
TCGTCGTTGAGCACCACCAGGCAACCCAGTTGGCAAGCTGCCGGCGAGCTGGCCACGATGGTCGCGGCCAGCAGATTGGCCGGTCCATCGGCGCCGGCAGCCTGCGGGCCGCGCATCGCACCGGTCACTACCACCGGCTTGTGCGACTTGACCAGCAGGTCGAGGACGAAGGCGGTTTCCTCGATGGTATGCGGGTACTTCAGTCCGCAGACCTACCTGGGCCTGGGCGTGCCGTTCACCTGGGCCAAGCGCAACGACCGCTTCAGCTTCCAGCTCAAGGGTTCGATGGGGGTGCAGTACTTCCGCCAGGATGGCGCCGATTACTTCCCCACCGACGCCGCCCTGCAAGCCGCCAGCGGCAAGACCTATGCCGCGCAGACCAAGACCGGCCTGGGGTATAGCCTGGAAGGCAGCGGCGAATACCGCTTCGCGCCGCGCCTGTTCCTGGGCGGCTCGCTGCGCCTGAACAATTCGAGCGACTTCCGCGAACTCAACGTCGGCATGTATTTGCGTTACACCCTGGAAGACATGCAGGGCCGTTTCCTGACCTTGCCGGTCAGTCCGTATCGTTCGCCGTATTCGAACTGAACCAATTTACCCAACCGATTTTCATTTATTCGATAGAGAGATTGCCATGGCAGCTGCATCCATTCTCGCTGGTCTGACTATTCTGGTGCTCGGCGAAAGCCATATGAGCCTGGCCGACCACCTCACCGAACCCCTCAACGCCAAGCTGACCCAGATGGGCGCCAAGGTGCATTCCATCGGCGCCTGCGGCGCCAGCGCCGGCGATTGGCTCATCACCAAGAAGGTCGATTGCGGCGCCGAGCAGGTCGGCACCGGCAAGATCCAGATCAAGGGCCGCGACGCCACCACCACGCCGATCAACGAGCTGATCGCCAAGGACAAGCCCGACCTGGTGGTGCTGGTCATCGGCGACACCATGGCTTCCTATGACAAGCCGGACTTCCCCAAGGCCTGGGCCTGGCAAAACGTCACCAGCCTGACCAAGGCCATTGCTGCCACCGGCACCAAGTGCGCCTGGGTCGGCCCGGCCTGGGGCAAGGCCGGTGGCATGTACCACAAGAACGATGCCCGCACTGAGCTGATGTCGCGCTTCCTGGCTGCCAACGTGGCGCCGTGTACCTATATCGATTCGCTGACCATGTCCAAGCCCGGCCAGTGGGTCACCACCGATGGCCAGCACTTCACCGTGGCCGGCTACAAGTCCTGGGGCAATGCCATCGGCGACGCCCTGGGCAAGCTGCCGGCGGACGCCGTAAGCGCCAAGGGAGGCAAGAAATGAGCGTGATGCGCGCATGGGCCGCAGGTACTCTCCTGCTGTGCAGCGCGGCTGCCATGGCCGCTGACATTCCCTTGTATCCGACCGGCCCGGCCGAGGATGCGGCCTTCATCCGCTTCGTCAATGGCACCAGCGAAGCGCTGCAGGTGGTGGCGCAAAAGGGCCAGCCACCGTTGAAGCTGGAGGCGGCCAAGCCGGTCTCCTCCTTCTTCCCGGTGCAGGCCAAGTCCACCATCAAGGGGACGCTCACGGTCGCTGGCAAAAGCCTGGAACTGGGCGTGCAAGCCAAGCCGGGCGAATTCGCCACGGTGGTGGTACTGCCCGATGCCAAGGGCATCGGCCAGGTCACGGTGCAGGACAACCCGGACGACTTCAATGGTCTGAAGGCGTCGCTGGCCTTCTTCAATCTCGATGCTTCCTGTGCCGGTGCCGCGTTGCGCCCGGCCGGACGCAATGCCGACCTGTTCAAGGGCGTGGCGCAAGGCAGCCTGCAACGGCGCTCGATCAACCCGGTCAAGCTGGCGGTGCAACTGGTCTGCGCTGGCGCCAACACGGGCCCGGTGCTGGACCTGGGCGAATTGAAGGCGGGTGAACGCTATAGCGTGCTGCTGCTGCCCTCGGACAAGGGACCGCACCTGGTGGCGGCGACCGACAAGCTGGCCAACTGATGGTCGCACTCACTGACTGATTGACTGCCTGACTGCGCCGCCCCCATGGTCTTTGCCTCGCTTGAATTTCTCACGCTGTTCTTGCCCTTGTTCCTGCTGGTGTATGCCCTGGTGCCGCAGCGCGGGCGCAATGGTGTGCTGCTGGCGGGTAGCTGGCTCTTCTATGGCTGGTTGAGCCCGCTGTTCCTGTCGCTGCACGTGGTGCTGACCATCGTGGCCTGGGTCGGTGGCTTGCTGGTAGATCGTTCGCGCGAGGATGGGCGGGGCAGGGTGCGCTTGCTCACCGGTCTGGTGGTGTTCAACACGGCGGTGCTGGTCTGGTACAAGTACGCCAACATCGTCGCCGCCACCGCCAGCGACGTGATGCAGCATTACGGCGCCATGCCGCTGGCCTGGCAGAAGGTGGCGCTGCCGGCGGGGCTGTCCTTCATCGTGCTGCAAGCCATTTCCTACCTGGTGGACGTGCATCGGCGCACGGTGGCGGTGGAACGCAGCTTCATCAACTACGCCACCTACATTTCCATGTTCGGCCACTCCATTGCCGGCCCCATCATCCGCTACGACTGGGTGCAGCGCGAGCTGACCCAGCGCTGGTTCAACTGGGAGAATTTTTCCCTGGGGGCGCGCCGTTTCATGGTCGGCATGGCCATGAAGGTGCTGGTGGCCGACACCCTCTCGCCATTGGTGGATGCGGCCTTCCACCTGGACCATCCGAGCCTGGTGGATGCCTGGATCGCTTGCCTGGCCTATTCGCTGCAACTGTTCTTCGACTTTTCCGGCTACAGCGCCATGGCCATCGGCCTGGGGCTGATGCTGGGTTTCCATTTCCCGGAAAACTTCAATCATCCCTACCTGGCCGGCAGCATCCAGGACTTCTGGCGGCGCTGGCACATCTCGCTCTCCAGCTGGTTGCGCGACTATCTCTACATCGGCCTGGGCGGCAATCGCCACGGCCTTTGGAAGACCTATCGCAACCTGTTCCTGACCATGGCCATCGCCGGTCTCTGGCATGGCGGCGATAGCTGGAACTACCTGCTGTGGGGCTCGGCCCACGGCCTGGCCTTGTGCATCGACCGCGCCTGGTCGCGTTCTTCCTTGCCGGCCATTCCCGCCTGGCTGGCCCACGTGTTGACCTTGCTGTTCGTGTGCCTGGCCTGGACCCTGTTCCGTTCGCCCGATTTCGCCACTGCCGCAACCATGTATGCCGGTCAGTTCGGTTTGCATGAGATCGGCTTGAGCGATGCGCTGGCCGTGATGTTGCGCCCGGTGCAGGCACTGGCCGTGCTGCTGGGCCTGTTCTGGATCGTGGTGCCGCTGTGGCAGGCGACCATCGAGGCGCGCTGGGGCGAGCGCAAGCTGTATCTGTGCTTCATCCGCCTGTGGCCGATCGCTGCCTTCCTGCTGTCCTTTGCCCTGATCGCCAGCCGCGAGACGGTGCCTTTCCTCTACTTCCAGTTCTGATGCCACGATGAGCACGCCTCCGGTCCTCGCCCCCGACACGCCCCATGCTCCCAGTCCCCTGGCGCGCCGTGCCAGCCGATGGTCAGGCGTGGCGCTGGCGCTGGTGCTGGCGGCGGGTTTGCTGTCCTGCGCCTGGCTGGTCCAGCGCGGCCAGATCGAATGGCTGCCCACCACCTGGAACCGCGACGAAGCCCTGCACGGCGAGCTGACCCACAAGATCGCCAAGCAACTCTCCAACGCCTGGTTGCCCACCCAAGCGGCCAACCTGGAACGCGCCGGCAGCTGGTTGCTGCTGGGCGACACCGGCCCGCGGGTGCGGCGCGGTTGCCCCGGCTGGCTGTTCCTGGCCGAGGAATTGCAGATCAACCACCACGCCCAGGCCAATGCCCAGACCAAGCTGCAGGCGGTGATCGCCATCCGGCAGGCACTGGCGCGGCGCGGTATCTCCCTGCTGGTGGCCGTGGTACCCGACAAGAGCCGTATCGCCGCTGACCAATTGTGCGGCCTGCTGCGCCCGGTCGAATTGAACGGGCGTGCGGCGCAATGGGTGGCCGACCTGCAGCAGGCGGGGGTACAGGCCATCGACCTGGCGCCCACGTTGGCGCCGCTGGGTGCCGCGGCCTATCTGCATACCGATACCCATTGGAATGAAACCGGCGCCCATGCCGCCGCCGAGGTGATTGCCGCCAAGCTCGCCACCGGCCTGCAGGCGACGCCCCAGCAAGCCTACCAGGCCCAGCCTGGCCCGCTGGCGCGCCGTCCGGGCGATCTGGTGCACCTGGCCGGGCTGGACTGGCTGCCCTTGCGCTTGCAACCTGCCCCCGAGTACGTGGCCGCCACTCGCTTCAAGGAAGTGCCGGGGGCCGGGCAGGGGAGTGCGCCCAAGCCCGGTGGCGACGATCTGGACGACCTGCTGGGCGACAGCAACCTGCCCAACGTGGCCCTGATCGGTACCTCCTTCTCGCGTAACTCCAACTTCGTCGGCTTCCTGCAGATGGCGCTGGGCGCCAGGATCGGCAGCTTTGCCAAGGATGGCGGCAAGTTCTCCGGCAGCGCCAGGGAATACTTCGCCAATCCGGCCTTTACCCAGACCCCGCCCAAGCTGGTGCTGTGGGAAATTCCCGAGCGCGATCTGCAAACGCCCTATGAACCGATCGCGCTGGCCCCTTGAGCGATGGTGTGGCTTGTTGCATTAATGCAATAAATAATTTCCCTTCATCTGCACTTTCCTGCGTGCCAAGGTCCACTTTGCTGGAGGCCGCCCCCCGGGCCTGCTAAACTTGCCGGTCCGCCCACTGTACCGGGCAGGCTCCAGGCAAGGCCTGGTCAACCTCCACGACAAATTGACAGACGATTTCGAACCCGCTCCCTTAGCCGATGAGCATGAATCCGGCTCCTTCGAGAGCTATTTCCGCGATCCCTCATTGGCGGCCGAAGCGCCCCTGGCCTGGGGCCTGGGGCAGCGCCTGGACGTGCTGGACGCGCTGCGTGGCCTGGTCTCCGGTGGCCAGGCAGCGGCACGCCTGCGCATCTGGATGTTCCTCGAACTGGCGGCCCAGCCGCAGGGCCGACTACAGCGCGAAGACCTGAACCAGCTGTTCTATGCCTTGAAACCCGAGGCCATGGACGCCGCCCTGAAGCGCTTGCGCGACCTCGGCCTCCTGGTCTGGGACGCCACCGACCAGGATTACCAGCTCTCGCCCATCGCCCAGCAGGTGCAAGCCTTGCTGGCGCCCTTGACGCGCGCCGTGGGCGAAGATGACGAGATGGCTGCGCTGCTGGCCCAGGTGGCCGGGGCGGCAGCGCTGGGCCTGTCCGACGCCAGCCAGATCCGCCATCTGCACGCCCAGTTGGCGCGCCTGCACGACCAGTTCGCCGATGCCATCGAAAGTGGCTCCGAAGCCTTGCTGCGCCAAGCCCAGCCACGCTTCGAACGCGCCCTGAAACTGGTCAACCGGGCCGGCGAAGCCCTGACCGCCCTGATCCGCAGCGAACACGCCGACGCCCGCCTGGAACGCGAAGCCCGTGCCCTGGGCAATGGCCAGGCGCGCCTGTTGACCATGGCCAGCCAGTTCACCCGCGCCCTGCAACAGGCCGACCGCCAGCGCGTGACGCTGGGCAGCACCGGCGTCACCAGTTCGGACGTGCGCCGCTGGCTGCAAGCGCATCCCGACCTGTGCTCGCTGATGGGCGAGGCGCTCTCGATCGGTGTGAAACCGGTCTTCGTCAGCGGCCACGAATTGCTGGATGTGGCCGAGGGCGAACTGGAACGCGACCGTCCCGACGCCCAGCGCTCGCAAGGTTTGCCGCCTCCGGCCCAGGCCGTGGAAGGCAAGATCGAAGCCTTGCGGATGCCGGCCGAGCTGGGTGAATTGATCGAACAACTGACCCGCCTGGGCGCCTTGCCGGAAGGTGTAGAGTCCGGCGAGCCGCAAGCCCAGCCGCTATCGACCGTGGTGCTGGGCGGCAGTTTCGGCAAGGCTGCTTACCGCCTGCAATTGTTGCCGCTGCTGGGCGACCGCCAGGCCCAGACCCTGCAAGGCCAGACCGGCGACCTGGCCAGGTTGCCCTGGCAGGCCGGCTTCCTGCCGCGCGTAGAAAAAATCGATGACCCCGATGTCGCCGCCATGAGCGCCGGGGCCGTCCATCCAGATCCATCCCGGGAAAGACCCCATGAGTGAGACCCTAGACGAAGCAGGCCTGTTGGCCGCCGAACTGCTGGCGCGCCGCTGGCTGCCCCGCAAGCATCCGCGCGTGCGCCGCGCCCTGGTCGATGCCGACCTGTGGCAGGCGCTGCAAGACCGCCTGGCCCAGGTCGGCCTGCGCCTGGTGGACAACATCCACGCCGACCACATCAGCGTGGCCCTGGTACGCCCGGCCGAGTACGCCGTCTTCGGCGAGGCCGGCATGAACGCCAACAACAACCTGGATCTGCCGCGCGATGCGATTTCGCTGCTGGTGGTGCTGTGGTCGCTGATCGTGCTGCCCAAGCGCGAGCGCCAGTCGGCGCGCGCCGCCGGTGACAATGCGGAGCAGCAGGAAGAAATGTTCCACACCGAAAAACCCATGCCCAGCGCCGCCGAGGTCAGTCCGGTGGTGTCTTACAAGGCGCTGCTGGCCGACTTCGGCAACCAGCTCGGCAAGAAGACGCGCATGGATACCAACCTGCGCCGCCTGGAAGCCCATGGCTTCATCCTGCGCCGGGGCGACGATATCGCCGAAGGCCCCTTGCTGGATCTGCTGCTGGACTACGACGCCCTGGCCCCGCGCATCCTCGATGGCGCGCTGGGCGATGTGCTGGCCCGCGCCAATGCCCGCGACGAGGCCAGTCCGTCCCAGGCGGATGCCGCCGATATCACGCACGCTGCAGACTCCAGCGCAGCCACCGCATCCACCGAATCCACCGAATCCACCGAAGAGGGAGACGCCTGATGTTCCACCTGCAATCGCTGGAACTGCTGCAGTGGGACTATTGCCAGCGTTTGACGCTGCCCCTGGACGGTTCCATCATCACCATCGCCGGCCCCAATGGCTCGGGCAAGACCACGCTGCTGGACGCCATGCGCACCCTGCTGGGCCTGGAGTGTTCGGGTGGGCGCAGCTACAAGACCTATGCGCGCCACGCCAATGCCGACACCACCTGGCTGCGCGCCACCGTGGACAATCGTCCGCACGGCCGTCAGACCTCGACTCGCCCGTTCGCCCGCAATCTGCTCTATGCCGACCAGGTCACGCTGGCTTGCCGCATCGAGCGCAATGGCGGTGACTGGCAGCGCCGTTACTGCATGAGCGATGGCGATGTGGCCATCGAAACCCTGGCGCAATTGCCCGAGAAGGAGTGGCTGGGACTGGACCACTGGCGCAAGCGCCTGGAAGGCGCCGGCCTGTCGCGCGCCATTGCCCGCGTGCTGGCGCTGGAGCAGGGCCAGACCGACCGTCTGTGCGAATTCTCGCCCAAGGAATTGCTGCGCCTGGTGTTCGAAGTCTTCGGTGACCAGGAAGTCCTGGATCGCTACGAAGAAGCCCGCCGCCATCAACGCGACCTGGCCGCCGAGGTCGCCCAGGCCGAACAGGAACTGGCCTATAGCGAAGCGCAACTGGCCCAGCTCGACAGCCGTGTGACGCTCTATCGCCAAATACAGGGCAAGCTGCGCGAGCGCGAGATGCTGGCCACCGAAGTCATCCCGGTATTGCGCTGGCATGAAGAGCGCCAGAACACGCCACCCGCCTGCGCGAACTGCACCGCCAGCGCCTGCATCACAACAGCCAGCGCCGCCAGCGCAGCAGCGACACCCTGCAATTGTCGGCCCTGCTGACGCAACAGCAGGCCGCACGCGACAAGGTCGCCGCGCTGGAACGCGACAAGGCCGAGGCGCAACAAGCCCAGCAAAAGGCGCGCGACGCCGAAAAGCCGGTGGAAGAACTGGTCAAGCAAGCCGATGAACTGCTGGCGCTGTCGGCCGTGGAGGGCGACGCCACCCAACTGCTGGCGCGGGTGGATGAACTGGAGCAGCAAAAGAGCGCGCTGCACGACCGCTGGCGCGACCTGGAGCAACAACGCAAGGACGCCAACGGCGCACTGGAACGCCTGACCGGCCAGCGCCAGGCGCCGCGCCCGGGCGACGTGCAGCAATTTACCCGCGCGCTGCGCCAGGCCGGCATCGCCCATCACTTGCTGGCCGATGTCATCGAGATTGCCGACGACCACTGGCGCGCCGCCGCCGAAGGCGTGTTGCGGGCCTCGTGCTGGGTGGTGGTGCTGGACGATCCCAAGGATGAAGCCGCCGCCATGGCCCTGGCCGAGCGCGAGCGCTATCGTCATTACGTGGTGGCCGACGCCGCCACCGCCACTGCGCAGCCACCGGCCGAGAGTCTGTTGGCGGTGTTGCGCTTCTCGGCCAAGGCACCGTCCTGGCTGCTGCGCCAACTGGCGCAGATCCGTCGTGTGGCCGATACCGCCGAAGGGGCAAGCAGTGGGGGCGAATGGATCACCCCGCAAGCCTACTGGCGCGATGGCCGTGGCGGGCGCAGTGTCTGGCGCGATCCGGGCGATTATCAATTCGGTGCGGCGGCCCTGGCTTCGCGCCAGGCCTCGATCCAGAAACGCCTGGCTACGCTGGATGAGCAACTGACCGATATCGTGCTCAAGCAAAGCGAAGTCAAGCGCCAGCTGGAGGCGGCCCGCAAAGCCACCGAAGGACACCTCGCGGCTGAGGTTCTGGCGCGCCGAAGTGAAGAATTCGACCAGGCACGTCGCCAGTTACCGGCGTTGCGGCAGGCCCGTGTGGCCGCCAGTGAACGTTGGTTCCAGCTTGACGTCCAGTACGCCGAGGCCATCGAACAGCGCACCATCCTCGATGGTCGTCACGACGCCCTGCAACGTCGCCTGCGCGACACCGAAGGCGACCTGGCCGGCCAGGAACGCGACTGGCGCACCCGCCACGACGAACAGCGCGCCCGCGCGCTGGCTTCGCGTGCACAGAAAAGCCGCTTCCCGCAACGCTGGATCGCCACCGATGCCTTGCAAGCGCTCTACGACAAATACACCAACGCCAAGCAAGCCGAGCTGCGCATGGCGTCGGTGGAAAGTGAACTGGAAACCGGTCAGTGGGAAAAAGACGGTACGGTCGAGGACAAGCACCTCATCATGCAAGGCACGGTGGGCAACCAGCGCAATGAACTGGACTCGCGCAAGATCAGCAATGCCCAGGCCGAGGAAGCCGTGGGCAATGCCCGCGAGCGCTACATCGACGTGCTGCGCGCCACCGTGCGCCGCTACCGCAAGAACATCGTCGATCTGGGCGCCTTGGCCGGGGTGGTGGTCAGCGCCGACCTGCCGCACCTGGACAATGATGACGCCATCCTGCGCCAGGCCGAACTGAAGGTCAGCTTCAACTTCGACGGCAAGGGCGAGATCGGCCTGAACGACGGCGAGGCCTCCGGTGGCCAGCAGGTCATCAAGTCGCTGATCCTGCTGGTGGGTTTGTTGAAGGATGACGACATGCCGGGCGGCTTCGTCTTCATCGACGAACCCTTTGCTCACCTGGACGTGCGCAACATCCAGCTGGTCGGCAACTTCCTCAAGTCGACCCGCGCGCAATATGTGCTGACCACGCCAATCACGCACAACGTGGAAGTCTTCGAACCCGCCGATGTCACCCTGGTGACTTCCAAGAAACCACGCGAGGCCCGCTGGGCGCCGCCTATCGGCGTGTTGCAGCGGCGCTTGCGGCTGGATGCCTGAGGCGGCACGCCATGAACACCTTGATCGATACCCCGCGAGGCCGCAACAGCCGTGACTTGCAGGCGGCGGTCGAGGTGCCATCGGTACTGCCTCTGATGGATGCCGAGGAGCGCGCGCTCCTCTTGCGCTGGTTGCGCGGCGAGGCGGCCACGCGCAGCCGCGAGGTCTTGCTCAAGGAAGCCAAGATCGCCGGGCTTTCCATCGAAAAGGCCGAGCGTCTGTGCCAGCGTCTGCTGCAGGAGGGCTGGGTCAGCCAACGTGAAGAACTGAGCGGGGGCAACTGGCTGTGGAAATCCATGACCTGGCGTGATCTGCGCCGTCTGCAATCCTTGCTGGGCATCGTCCACGCGGGGCAGCGGCAGCAGGAGCGCGAAGCTTTGCTGACAGCGGCGCGCCAATGGCTGGAGGTGCGGGCTCAGGCCAGCGCACCGATCGCCCTTGATCCTGATCTGCTTGATGAACTGAGCTCCGCCATTGATTCGTTGGAGGCCGAGAAGAGTTTGCGCCGCGACCTGCTGGCAGACCGGCTGGATTTGCTGGAGGCGATTGCGTCCTGGCATGACAGCGGGCAGCAGGGATTGCGCCGCAATTTCGCCCTGCAGGCGCGTGACCTCACCAAGTCACTCAGTGCCAGTCAATGGCGCTGGCTGGAATCGATGTTTGATCTGGAGCGGCTCGGTATCGCCAGCTTTGCCCAGGTCGGATGGTTGGCAGGAGACCTGTCACTGTCATGGCAAGACCGCAGGGTGGATCTGGCGCCGCTGCATTGCCTGGGGCTGCCGCTAGAAGATATCAAAGGCAGTGACAGCGTTACTACACCACAACGTTGGTGGCTGATCGAAAACCGCGCCAGCTTTGAGCAGCAGGCGCGCCAACGCCCGCGCGGGGTGGCGCTGATGTGGATGCCTGGCCGACCTTCGGCTGCCTGGCTGGAGATGGTGTCGCACCTGTTGCGGCTGGCGCCCGCACCGGCCTGGATCAGTGCCGATGCCGACCCGGCCGGCGTCGATATTGCCTGCACGGCTGGCACCCGATGGACCCAGGCGGGCCTGGCCTGGGAGCCGCATCAGATGGGTTTGGCCCAATGGCAGGCCACCACCCAGCGCTGGCCGCTGAATCCGCACGACTACCGGTTGTTGCAGACCTTGCTGGCACGGCCGGGTTTGCCCGACGCGCTGCGTGCGCTGTGTGAAGCGATGCAAGCCGAAGGACGCAAGGCCGAACAGGAAGCTTGGCTGTAAGAGCCTGCTTCCTTTGCTCCTCATTCCGTCAAGAACTGCACCACCGCCTGCGTAAAGGCACGCGGTTGCTGCTGGTTGGAGATGTGGGCGGCGTCGAACTCCACATACAGCGCGCCGGGAATGGTGGCGCGCATGAATTGCGCATCGGCCGGCGGCGTCGGCAGGTCGCCGCTGCCGGCGATCACCAGCGTGGGCGCGCGGATGCCCGCAATCGCTTCCCGCAGGTCATTGTCGCGCACCGCTGCGCAGGCGCCGGCATAGCCTTCAGCCGGGGTGGCCAGCAGCATGGCCGTCAGCGCTTGCACCTGCTGCGGGTTGTGCTCGGCATACTCGGGCGTGAGCCAGCGCGAGACCACCGCCGACGCGATGGCTGGCAGGCCGTCACGCAGGACAGTGTCGATGCGGCTGTTCCAGGCCTCGGCCGTGCCGATCTTGGCGCCGGTGTTGCAGAGGATGAGTTTTTTTACGCGCTCCGGGTGATGCACCGCCAGCCACATGAAGGTGCTGCCCCCCATGGAGAGACCGCAGAAGTGGGCTTGCGCAATCTGCAGCTGGTCGAGCAGGGCGATCACGTCGCTGCCCAACTGGGCGATGGTGTAGGGGCCGGGCGTGAGCTCGGACTGGCCGTGGCCGCGCGTGTCGTAGCGCAGCACGCGGAAGTGCTGGCTCAGTTCGGCAATCTGCGGCTCCCACATCGCCAGCGAGGTGCCCAGCGAATTGGACAGCACCAGCACCGGCAAGGCCGCATCGCCATCGAGCTGGTAATGCAATTTGATTCCGTTCAGTGTTGCAAATGGCATGGAGAAATCCTTTGCACGCCCCACGCGACGGTGGGTACGGGCATGTGTGAATCAAAAAGCGTCAGATGCGCCGGTCATCAGCCAATCTGGGCAATGGCCGAGGGATGCTGGGTCAGCGGTGTGACCGAAATGGTCATGAACGGGTAGAGCGGCAGCGCCGAGAGGATGTTGTGCAACTCATCGTTGCCGGAGACGTTGAAGATGCTCACGTTGGCATACTGCCCGACCACGCGCCACAGATCGCGCCACTTGCCTTCGCGTTGCAGTTTTTGCGACATCTCCTTCTCATCCTTCTTCAACTGATCGGCCACGGCCTTGTCGAGCGTGGCGGGAATATTGACCTGCATTTGAACCATGAACAGCATGATGTAATCTCCATTGTCATTATGGGCGGGGGTCTTGCATTGTTCGATAAGCGAACATAAATCCTTTATTCGCACAACCGAGTTTAGGCGTGCGCGCCTCGCACTGTCAACTTGGGCAGACTATCTGGCGCTTCAATCGCGCCGTTCCGGCTTCGGAAAACCCGCCGCCGGGAAGGAGCTGGTCTCGATGTCCAGCCAGGCGGGATGCTCGGCATACATGTCGGCCACCAGTTGCTTGACCGCATCGATGTACCAGGCATTGTCGTTGATGCGGTGGGTCAGGATGATGGGCGAGGTGGCGCGGGTGTCGTCGATGAGCCGGTAATGCAGGTCATTGCGCAGCCGCGCCGAGGCCGGGATCAGGCATAGGCCCGACTCGGCCGCCACCAGGCCCAGTGCGGTCTGGATCTCGCGCACTTCATGCACTTCGGCTGGCTGGATATCCTGGTCGTTGAGCAGGCTCAGGATGTGGTCGGCAAAGCTGGGGCGCGGTTCCTTGGGGTAGACGATCAGCTTTTGTCCATGCAACTCTTTGAGGCTCACGCGCTGCTGGCTGGTCGCCAGCGGGAAGGCCGGCGGGATCGCCAGCACCAGTCTTTCCTCGCGCAGCACGGTGCGCGCTACGGTGGCGTCATTGCCGCGGATGCGGCCAAAGCCGATGTCGATGCGGCCGGACTTGAGGGCGGCAAATTGCTGCATCGAAGTCAGCTCCAGCAGCTGGATATCGACCTCGGGGTAATGCTGGCGCAGCTTGCGCACCAGCATCGGCAAGCCGCCATAGAGGGTCGAGGCGACAAAGCCGATGGACAGCGTCTGGCGCTGGTTCAGGCCGATCTGCTGGGTGGCGTGCTTCAACTGGTCCAGGCGGTTGAGGATCTGCAGGGCCTGTTCATAGAACACCCGGCCAGCTTCGGTGAGGCGCAGCGGGCGGCTGTTGCGCAGGATCAACTGCACCCCCAGCTCCTCTTCCAGCAACTGGATCTGGCGGCTCAAGGGCGGCTGGGCGATGTGCAACTGCTCGGAGGCACGCGTGAAGTTGCGCGTATTGGCCACGGCTACGAAGTACTTTAGTTGTCTGATATCCATGGTCAGAGGTCATATATCTCATAAAAATAAAAGCATTCTAATGCTTTGATTTTTATAGGAAAGCTTTTTAATTATATAAAAAAGGTATGAAACTAGATGTATTTGGTGTTGGCAATGGCAGGGCTTCCGGGTGTTCAATGCGTCACATGGATACCTCACAACACCTCCACACTGCGGCGGCCCCGGCTCCGGCTCTCATCGAGCGGGTCGAGACCTTCCTGGTCGACCTGCCGACCATCCGGCCCCATCAATTGTCCATGGCGACGATGAATGGGCAGACCTTGATGCTGGTGCGCCTGTACTGTTCGGATGGCAGCGTCGGCGTGGGCGAGGGCACCACCATCGGTGGCCTGGCCTACGGCGCCGAATCGCCCGAAGGCATGAAGCTGGCCATCGATACCTATTTTGCACCGTTGCTGCTGGGCGCCGATGCCAGCCTGATCCCGGCCATCATGGCGCGCCTGAACAAGGCCATTCAAGACAACCGCTTCGCCAAGTGCGCCATCGAGACCGCGCTGTTCGATGCGCTGGGCCAGCGCACCGGGCTGCCGGTGTCGCAACTGCTGGGTGGTCGGGCTCGCGAAAGCCTGCCGATTGCCTGGACCCTGGCCTCGGGCGACACTGCCAAGGATATCGACGAAGCCGAACGGATGCTGGCCGAGCGTCGCCACAATATCTTCAAGCTCAAGATCGGTCGGCGCGAGGTGGAGGCCGATGTGGCCCACGTGGCCGCCATCAAGAAGGCGCTGGGTGATCGCGGCGCGGTACGGGTCGATGTCAACATGGCCTGGAGCGAGCTGGAAGCCCAGCGCGGCCTGGCCGGCCTGGTCGATGCCGGTTGCGAACTGGTGGAGCAGCCGGTGGCTTCGGCGCAGGCCTTGGCGCGTCTGAAGGGCAAGCACCCTATTGCCGTCATGGCCGATGAATCGCTGACCGGCCCGGCCTCGGCTTTCGCCCTGGCGCGTATCGGCGGGGCAGACGTGTTTGCCATCAAGATCGAACAATCGGGTGGCCTGCGTGCGGCCCAGCAGGTGGCGGCCATTGGCGACGCCGCCGGCATCGAGCTCTACGGCGGCACCATGCTCGAAGGCGCCATCGGTACCATCGCTTCGGCCCATGCCTTTGCCACCTTCCGTGAATTGCAGTGGGGCACCGAGTTGTTCGGGCCGCTGCTGCTGACCGAGGAAATTCTGGCCACACCCTTGCAGTACAAGGATTTCCAACTGGCCATTCCGAACGGCCCGGGACTTGGCATCGTGCTCGATGAGGAGCGTGTGCAATACTTCCGACGCGACCGCAAGCAAGGGGCAACAATAACAGCAGTGAGGCCGGCTCAACTGGCCGGATAAAACCAGAACCGTACTTACCCCCCGATCAAAAATTCAACCAAGGAGACTCAACATGGCAGCCAAGATTTTCAGCACCCCCGAAGTACAAGACTTCCTGCGTCTGGCCAGCGGCCTGGACACCGAAGGCGGCAATCCGCGCGTCAAGCAGATCGTGCATCGCATCCTGTCGGACCTGTTCAAGACCATCGAAGACCTGGAAATCACCTCCGACGAATACTGGGCCGGCGTGGCCTACATCAATCGTCTGGGTACCGCCAGCGAGGGCGGCCTGCTCTCGCCGGGTCTGGGCCTGGACCGTTTCCTGGACATGCGCATGGATGCCGAGGATGCCGCCCAGGGCATCACCGGTGGTACCCCGCGTACCATCGAAGGCCCGCTGTATGTGGCCGGTGCTCCTGTGGAACAAGGCTTCGCCCGTCTGGACGATGGCAGCGACAAGAACGGCCACACCATCATCATGCACGGCACCATCTACGGCGCCGATGGCAAGCCCCTGCCGGGCGCCCAGGTCGAAGTCTGGCACGCCAACACCAAGGGCTTCTATTCGCACTACGACCCCACTGGTGAACAGACGCCCTTCAACATGCGTCGCACCATCATCGCCGATGCCCAGGGCCGCTACAAATTCCGCAGCATCATGCCGGCTGCCTATGGCTGCCCGCCGGCCGGTCCGACCCAGGCCCTGCTGAACCAGTTGGGTCGTCACGGCAACCGTCCGGCGCACATCCACTTCTTCGTTACCGCCGACGGTCATCGCAAGCTGACTACCCAGATCAACATCGATGGCGATCCGCTGATCTATGACGACTTCGCCTACGCCACCCGCGAAGGTCTGGTGCCGCCGCTGGTCGAGCGCACCGATGCGGCCAGCATCAAGGCCGAAGGCCTGGAAGGTCCGTTTGCCGAGATCGTCTTCGACATGACGCTCACGTCGCTGGTCAACGGCGCCGACAACCAGATCGTCGACCGCCCGCGTCTGGCTGCCTGAGCGTCCCGGCGTCAAGTTCGTCAGTCCCACCCCCGCCCAATGCACTGCCGCGATGCCTGCCATCGCGGGGGGCGGGTTGCACCCTGGAGAAACCGCACATGAACACCACCGCCGCCGACAAGTACCAAGACGTCGAACGACTGCTGGAGAGCGCTCTGGACGAAGATGCGACCAATGGCATCTTCCGCTGCCGCCGCGACATCTTCACCAATGAAGAATTGTTCGAACTGGAGATGAAGCACCTGTTCGAATCGAACTGGGTCTACCTGGCTCACGAAAGCCAGATCCCCGAGATCAACGATTACTACACCACCTGGATCGGTCGCCAACCGGTGGTGATCACCCGCGACAAGACCGGCGAGCTGCACGCGGTCATCAACGCCTGCGCCCACAAGGGCGCCATGCTGTGCCGTCGCAAGCATGGCAACAAGAGCAGCTTCACCTGCCCGTTCCATGGCTGGACCTTTTCCAACAGCGGCAAGCTGTTGAAGGTCAAGGATGAGAAGACCACCGAATACCCGGTCTCCTTCAACCAGAATGGGCTACACCGATACGGCCGGCAATACCGTCAACGGCGCCGCGCAACACGTGTCGGTGCCCGCGGGCAGCGACGTGGTGACCCTGAGCAACCTGGCGGTACGGCATGGCGAACAGGGCCCAGCCTCGGCCCAGGCGCTCAACACCTCCGAGACCGGCTATGCCATGGTGAGCGAGGTCCTGACCTCGCAAGCCTCCGGTCACGCCGCCAGCGGGCCGGTCTTCTCCGGCCGGG
>NZ_BADI01000852.1:0-10032 GCF_000333555.1 Herbaspirillum sp. B65
TGGGCGTGCATGATGACCGGACCACAATCGAATTACCAAGTGCCATCGCCATCGTAACTCCCTCCGAGGAAGCGGCCGCAGCCACGATCTCGCCCATCGCCTGGTCAGGAACCCTCTGCCAAGCCCTCGGCCAATCGCCTGCAACAGTGGATCCAGAACGTCGGTGACCGACTCGAAGCCTTGCCACGCCGCCCGCGGCGCTGGCTGCAGTTGGGCCTGCTGTTGTTCGCCACGCTGCTGGCGCTGTTGATCATCTCGATACCGCTGGACTTCCGCGCCCAGTGCGTATTCGCCGTCGGCTGCTTCATCGCGGCGCTGGTGCTGCGCAAGCAATCGGGACGCTTCCCGGTGCTGGTGTTGATTACGCTGTCGATGATCGTGTCGATGCGCTACATGTACTGGCGCATCAGTTCCACCCTGGGCTTTGAAAGCTGGCTGGACATCGTCTTTGGCTATGGTCTCCTGGCCGCCGAACTGTATTCGCTCATCGTGCTCACGCTGGGTTATCTGCAGACCGCCTGGCCGCTGCGCCGCAAGCCGCTGATGCTGACCATGCCGCCCTCGGAGTGGCCGACGGTGGACGTCTTCATTCCTTCCTACAACGAGTCGCTGGACATCGTCTCGCTGACCATCTTCGCCGCGCAAGCCATCGATTGGCCGCAGGACAAGCTGCGCGTGCACGTGCTGGACGATGGCCGGCGTGAAGAATTCCGCGAGTTCTGCGACAACATCGGCGTGAACTATCTGGTGCGCTCCGATAACAAGCACGCCAAGGCCGGTAACCTCAATGAAGCGCTCAAGGTCACCGATGGCGAATTCGTGGCCATCTTCGATGCCGACCACGTGCCCACGCGTTCCTTTCTGCAGATCTGCCTGGGCTGGTTCTACAAGGACCCCAAGCTGGCCATGCTGCAGACGCCGCACTTCTTCTTCTCGCCCGATCCGTTCGAGAAGAACTTGAATACCTTCCGCTCGGTGCCCAACGAAGGTGAACTTTTCTATGGCCTGGTACAGGATGGCAATGACCTGTGGAATGCCGCCTTCTTCTGCGGTTCCTGCGCCGTCATGCGCCGCACGGCCTTGATGGAGATCGGCGGCATCGCGGTGGAAACCCTGACCGAAGATGCCCACACGGCGCTGAAGATGAACCGCGCCGGCTACAACACCGCCTATCTCGCCATTCCCCAGGCCGCCGGCCTGGCCACCGAGAACCTGGCGCGTCACATCCGCCAGCGGGTGCGCTGGGCGCGTGGCATGGCGCAGATCTTCCGGGTCGACAATCCCCTGAAGGGGCGCGGCCTGCGGCTGGGGCAGCGGTTGTGCTATCTCAATGCCATGCTGCACTTCTTCTATGGCTTGCCGCGCCTGATCTTCCTCACCGCGCCCTTGACCTATCTGTTCTTCGGCGCCCACATCTTCCACGCCCCGGCGCTGATGATCACGGCCTACGTGCTGCCCCACGTGCTGCACGCCAGCCTGACCAACTCGCGCATCCAGGGACGTTTCCGCCACTCTTTCTGGAACGAGGTCTACGAAACGGTGCTGGCCTGGTACATCCTGGGACCGGTGATGCTGGCCCTGGTCAACCCCAAGCTGGGGGGCTTCAACGTCACCGACAAGGGCGGCATCATCACCGAGAACCACTTCGACTGGAAGCTGGCGCGGCCCTATATCGTGCTGCTCACCCTGAACATCCTGGGCCTGTGCTTTGGCGTGTGGTTGCTGATCAAGGGCGACCCCAATGCGCTGACCACCATCCTCATCAACATGGCCTGGACCGTCTACAACGTCATCATCAGCAGCGCCTCCATGGCGGTGGCCAGTGAAACCCGCCAGATCCGCAGCGAGCCACGGGTGGCGGCCGAACTGCCGGCGCGTATCAAGCTGCCCGATGGCAGCGTGATCGAGGGTACCACCTTGGACTTTTCGCAGAAGGGCATCGGCCTGCGTCTGCCGGCAGGCGTGAGCGTGGCGCGTCAAAGCATGATCGAGGTGACCCTGTTCCGCAACGAGCAGGAAAAAGTCTTCCCTGCGATCGTGGTGTTCAGCCGCAACGACATGGTGGGGGCGCAGTTCCACGAACTGACGCTGCGCCAGCAAAGCGAACTGGTGCGCCTGACCTTCTCGCGCGCCGACATCTGGGCCAACAACTGGGGCAAGAGCCGCCCCGATACGCCCTGAAGTCCTTGCGGAAGTCACGGCCATTGCATGAAGGCGTGCCCGAATTGTCAAGGCCACCTTGATAAAACTGCGCTGTGGCGGCGACACCCGGCGCCAGGCGCGCGCAGCAGCAACGACGGTGCCCACCGCATCGGTCCCCCCCGACATGGAAAACACTTNGGAAAAACATAANTGAAAGCAAAGCCCTCTCAAGCCACCAAGGCGCTGTTGCGCCGTCGTCCCTTGTGCCTGGCCCTGGCCACGNTGATCGGCAGCAGCAGCCTGCCGATCCAGGTGCTGGCCGCCACGCCGGCCACGTCCACCGCCGCCGCCAGTCCGGTGGCAGGTGACCCCTATCTCTTTACGTTCAAGCAGCTCGGACGCGACGGCACCATCAACCTGCACGGCACCGATTCCACCGACAGCCTCAATTTCGACGTGCCGGTGTCACTGGTGGCGACCGGCGCCCAGGTGACGCTGCAATACACCTATTCCCCTGCGCTCTTGCCGGACCTGTCGCAGATCAACGTGATGGTCAACGACGTGGTGGCCGCCAGCATCCCGTTGCCCAAGGACGGCGCGGGCACGCTGCAGACCACCCGGGTGGCGATCCCGCCCAAGCTGGTGACCGAATTCAATCGCTTGAGCCTGCAATTCATCGGCCACTACACCATGGGTTGCGAGGATCCCTTGCATTCCAGCCTGTGGACCCGCGTGAGCAGCGACTCCACGCTGGACCTGCAGACCACGCAGTTGCCGATCAAGGATGACCTGGCGCTGTTGCCGGTGCCCTTCTTCGACCGCCGCGATGTGCGGATGCTGAGCTTGCCCTTCGTGTTTGCCGGTGCGCCTGACAATGGCACGCTGGAAGCGGCCGGCGCCGTCTCCTCCTGGTTCGGCGCCTTGGCCGCCTATCGCGGCGCGCGCTTCCCGGTGCAGCTCAATGCCTTGCCCGAGCATGGCAATGGCGTGGTGCTGGTCGCGGGTGACGGCCCCGTCCAGGTCGGTGGCCTGGCCGTGGCCGCCCCCAAGGGGCCGACCCTGACCATGGTGGATAACCCCAACGACCCCAACGGCAAGCTGCTGGTGGTGTCCGGTCGCAACACGGCCGAACTCAAGCAGGCGGCGGCCGGCCTGGCGCTGGGCAGCAAGGGCCTGTCCGGCAATCAGGTGGTCATCGACAAGCTGCAAGCGCTCGCGCCGCGTCGGCCCTACGATGCCCCCAACTGGTTGCCCACCGACCGCCCGGTCAAGCTCGCCGAGCTGATCGATGCCAGGCGTTTGAACGTGTCCGGCTACAACCCGGGTGAGATCACCATTCCACTCAACTTCCCGCCGGCGCTTTCCAGCTGGCGTCAGGATGGCGCCCGCTTGAAGCTGGTGTATCGCTATACCCCGCAGCCGACCTCGGCCAATTCATCCCTGCTGGTGAACTTCAACGATGGCCTCATCAAGTCCGACGTCCTGCTGCCCAAGGACAAGCTGGACAAGGGGCTGCTGTCGGCCCTCAAGGACGATGCCCTGACCCGCGAGCTGGACCTGCGCCTGCCGTTGAACACCGCCGGCGTGCAGTCGCGCCTGCAACTGCGCTACATGTATGACTACGTCAAGCAGGGCGAATGCCATGACATCATCATCGACAACGTGCGCGGCAGCATTGATCCCGAATCCACCATCGACCTGCGCGGCTATGACCACTTCATGGCCATGCCTGACCTGGCCGTGTTCAAGGACGCCGGCTTCCCCTTCACGCGCATGGCCGATCTCTCGGAGTCGGCCGTGGTCTTGCCCGACAACGCCAGCAGCGCCGACCTGAGCGCCTACCTGTCGCTGCTGGGGCGCTTTGGCAGCGCCACCGGCTATCCGGCCACGGCCGTTTCGGTCATCCAAGCCGCACAGGTCGCCAAGTTCGCCGACAAGGATCTGCTGGTGCTGGCCTCGGGCCAGAACCAGCCGCTGCTCAAGCAATGGGCCGACCACCTGCCCAGCGCCGTGACCGGCGACAAGCAGCGTTTCGAAGTCTCCGACCTGGCCTTGCGCGTGCGTAGCTGGCTCAAGCTCGACGACGACTCGGCGCTGCGCCGTGCGCGCCATTCGGTGGCCTTCAGCGGCGGTGATCCGACCTCTTACCTCACTGGCTTCGAGTCACCCCTGGACAGTGGTCGTAGCGTCGTGCTGCTGGCCGGTGGCGATGGCAGCGGCCTGGGCCAGATCCTCGACGCCATGGCGCGCAAGGATCCCGAAGGCGCCACCATCCAGGGCAGCCTGGTGGCCGTGCATGGCACCGCCATCGATCCGCTGTTGGCCGAGCAACAGTATTTCGTGGGTAGCCTGTCGCCGCTGCGCATGGTGCGCTGGTGGTTGTCGCGCCACGTGCTGGGCATGTTCGTGCTCATCGCCGGCGGCATCCTGCTGCTGGGCGGTCTGGCTTACCTGACCTTGCGTGCCAAGGCGAGAAAGCGTCTCAATGGTTGATCCGGGGTTTTCCCGCGCAAGACGCAAGTGCCTCACAGCGCTGGCGACCGGGGCGGTGGTGGCGGGCTTGCCGCCGTGGCTGCCCGGTGCTGCCCACGCTGGCCACGGCACCGCGGGCAAGTGCCCCCGCAGTCGATTGGCCGGCCTGGCAAAGCTGGGCCGGTGCGCATGTGCAGCCCGATGGCCGGGTGCTGCATTCCAGCCTGCAACCCAATCACACTACCTCCGAAGGCCAGTCCTACAACATGTTGCTGGCCTTGATCGCCAACGATCCCGAGCGTTTCGACCAGGTCTGGAGCTGGACACGCGACAACATGATGGGCAGCGATCCTGCCAATCGCCTGCCGGCCTGGCTATGGGGCCAGGGCGCCGATGGCAAGTGGCAGGTGCAAGATGCCAATTCGGCCTCCGATGCCGACCTGTGGATCGCCTACGTGCTGCTGGAAGCAGCGCGCCTGTGGCAGCGCCCGCAATACCGCAGCGATGCCCAGGGTTTGCTCGACAGCATCGAAGCCAAGCTGGTGGTCAACCTGCCGGGCCTGGGCAAGATGGTGTTGCCGGGACCGCTGGGCTTCAATCAGCGCGACCAGGCCTGGACCCTCAACCCCAGCTACCTGCCGCTACCGCTGCTGCGTCGTCTGCACAAGGAGCGCCCCAAAGGGCCGTGGCAGCAGATTGCGCAGAACACCGTGCGCATGATCCAGGCCACCAGTCCCAAGGGTTTCGTGGCCGATTGGGTCGGCTACAAGATGACGGCGCCGCAGGCCGGCCAGTTCATGGTCGATCCGGCCAAGGGCGAGCTGGGCAGCTATGACGCCATCCGCGTGTATCTGTGGGCAGGTCTGACCTCGCCCCGCGATCCGCTGGCCGCGCCCTTGCTGGCGGCGCTGGATGGAATGCGCCAGACCATCCTGGCCACTGGCGTGCCGCCCGAAAAGGTGAAGGTCACCACCGGCGTGGTGGAAGGCCAGGCGCCGTTCGGCTTTACCGCCGCGCTGGTTCCCTTCCTGATGGCCAAGGGCGAGAGCGCGCTGGCCGCGCAATGGCAGCGCAGCGCCGCCCAGAGCCTGGAGAGCGGCCTGGCCCAGCCCAGCGCGCAGCCCGAAGTGCTGTACTACAACGTCATGCTGGGCCTGTTCGGATTGGGATGGGCCGAGAAGCGATACCAGTTCCGCGAGGACGGAACACTGAATTTGTCTTGGGAGAAGTCATGCGCACGCGCCGTAACACGTTAGCCATCGGAGTGCTGACCGCGCTGCTCGGCGCTTCGGCTGCGCCAGTGCTGGCCGCCGGTTCGGAGATCGAAGCCCAGTTGGTCGAGCAGGGCCAGTACTGGCAGTCGCGCAACAACAACCAGCGCGCCGCCGAAGTCTGGCAAAAAGTGCTGCAACTGGACAAGGCCCAGGTCGATGCGCTCTACGGCATGGGCTTGATCGGCGTGAAGCAGAACAAGCCGCAGCAGGCCAACGATTACCTGGAGCGCCTGCAAGCCATTTCGCCGCAACCCTGGCAGGCGCGTCAACTGATGCAGGACATTGCCCTGGCGCGCCAGGAAAACCAGGCCTTGTTGGCAGAGGCCCGGCGTCTGGTTGACGCCGGCGAGCGCGACCGCGCCACCGAGGTATTCCGCAAGATGTTCAATGGCCTCACACCCTCTGGCGCCATCGGCCGCGAGTACTACAACAACCTGGCTTTCAACGATGCCAGTTGGCCCGAAGCGCGCAAGGGCATGGAACGCCTGATCCGCGAAAACCCGCAGGACAGCATCCTGTCCTTGTTCTACGCCAAGCAACTGGCGCGCCATGAAGACACGCGGGTGGAGGGCATTCGCCTGCTCGCGCGCCTGAGCAAGCAGGTCGATATTGCCGGTGACGCCGACGAAAGCTGGCGCCTGGCGCTGACCTGGCTGGGCCCACCGTCGCCGGCCCAGTATGGATTGTTCGAAGACTTCCTCAAGAGCCACCCGGACGACAAGGACATCCGCGAACAACTGGCCAAGGGCCGCGCCCAGGTGGCCGGTGCGCAGCAGCCCACGGTGGTCTCGCGTGGCCTGCAGGCGCTGGAAAAGGGCGACTTGCAAGAGGCCGAGAAGGCCTTCCAGGAACGCCTGGCCACGCATCCCGACGATACCGATGCCTTGGGTGGCATGGGCGTGATCCGTCAGCAGCAGAACCGCCTGGCCGAAGCCGAGCCGCTGTTGGCGCGCGCCGCTGCCAAGGGCAGCAGCGCCTGGAAGAAAGCCCTCGACAGCGTGCGGTACTGGTTGCTGATCCAGCGTGCGCGTGACCTGCAGGCCCGTGGCCAAGGCGCCCAGGCGCAGGATGCGCTGGCCCAGGCATTGCGTCTGGACCCTGGCAATGCCGATGGGTTGGTGGCCATCGCCGACATCGAGGTCAGTGCCGGTCAGTTCGACACCGCCATCGGCCATTACCGCCAGGTGCTGGCCGCGCATCCCGATCACGTGGGGGCCATCCGTGGCCTGGTCAACGTCCTGGCGCAGACCGGCAAGGCGGCCGAAGCGCTGCGCCTGCTGGACAAGCTCACGCCTCAGCAGCAAGCCGAATTCGGCGACCAGGGCCGCCTGCGCGCGCTGCGTGCATCCCAGCAGGCCAACCTGGCCGAGCAGCGCGGCGACCTCACCGCTGCCCTGGACGCCATGCGCGAGGCGGTACGCAACGACCCTGACAATGTCTGGACCACCTTCGACCTGGCACGCCTGTACATCAAGGCCGACCAATCACGCCAGGCGCGCATCACCATCGACGATTTCACCCGCGCCCATCGCGACAACGTCGATGCGCTCTATGCCAGCGCCTTGCTGTCGGTGGAGATGGAGCAGTGGCAGGATGCGCTGGATACCTTGCGCCGCATCCCCGCGGCGCGTCGGACGGCGGCCATGGATGAACTGACCAAGCAGGTGACACTGACCATCCAGGTCAATCACGCCACCGAACTGGTCAAGACCGGTCAGCCTCAGGAAGCCCTGGCCCTGCTGGACCGCGTGCAGGACCAGGCCAGCGGCAACGCCGAACGCACCGGTACCCTGGCCTCGGCCTACGTCGATGCCGGCGACACGCCGCGCGCCATGGCCATGATGCAACCGCTGGTGACGCCACCGGCCACGCCCACCCTGGCGACCCGCCTGCAATATGCTGCCATCCTGCTCAAGGCCGGCGAGGATGCGCAGGTCTACAACGTACTGACTGCATTGCAGAAGCAGACCATGGATGCGGCGACCAAGAAGCGCTATGACGACCTGCGCTTCCTGTACCGCGTGCGCCAGGCTGAACGCCTGCGCCAGGGGGGCGACCTGGCGGCGGCCTACGACACCCTGGCTCCGGCGCTGGTGCAACGCCCCACCGACATTGGCGCCATCTCGGCACTGGCGCGCATGTTCAATGCGGCCGGCGACAATGCGCGCGCACTGGCGCTCTACAAGCCGCTGGTGCAGCGCAATCCGCGTGACGCCGCCGTCTTGCTGGGCGCGGCCGATACCGCCGTGCAGGCGCAGGAGAACAGCTATGCCCTCGACCTGCTGGACCAGTTCCGCAAGCTCGACAGCAGCGACCCCACCACGCTGACCGAGGCAGCGCGCATCTATCGCTCGCTGGGCAAGGTAGGCGAAGCCACCACCCTGTTGCGCAAGGCGGTGGCCATCGAAAACCGCGCGCGCCAGCGCAGCCAGTTGGCCCAGGGCAATGGCTTCGATCCCGCCATCAATCCCTTCCGCACCCAGCGTCGTCTGCCGGGCAACGAGGACGTGGCGGCCATTCCGCCGCCGGCCGAAACCCTGCTGCAGCCGGTGGCCATGGCCGCAGCAGGCAGCGCCGAGACGCTGCCTGCGCCGGCGCAGCGGGGCAATGCCCAGCTCCAGCCCGCCGCAGCCCCCGGCATTGCCTATGGTCAGCCGCTGGGGCCGGTGTTCAGCACTGCTGCGACGGCTCCCACCGCGCCGGCCACCCCGACCATGCAGGCCGCATCACGTGGCTACGCACAGCAAGCCGCAGCACCGCAGACCGCCTTGCCGGGTGCCGCCAACAATGCCCAGCGCGCCTTGCTGGCGCTGCAAGGTCAGCCCGGTAGCCTGCCGGCTGACAACCTGACCCCGGCCCAGCGCGCCTTGAACGACATCCTGCAGGCGCGCAGTGCCTACGTCACGCAAGGCGTGGTGGTGCGCGGCAACGCCAGCGAGTCGGGCTTGAGCCGCATGAACGACATCGAAGCGCCGCTGGAAGTGAACATGCCGGTCGGCAATGACCGTGTGGCGGTGCGTATCACGCCGGTCTCGCTCGATGCCGGCACCCTGGCCACTGAACCCGCCAGCCGCTTCGGTGGCGCTGGCGCCAGCGCCCAGGGCGTGGGCAAGCAAAGCGCCCATGGCGTGGGGGTGGCGGTGGGCTACGAGCGCCCGGAAGATGGCATGAAGGCCGACATCGGCAGCACGCCCTTCGGCTTCAAGTATCCCAACGTGGTCGGTGGCGTCAGCGTCGAGCAGCCCTTCGCCGGCAGCAGTACCAACCGCTTCGCGGTGGCGCTCTCGCGCCGGGCCGTCAATGACAGCATCACCTCCTTTGCTGGCAGCACCGACCCGCGTATCGGTCGCTCCTGGGGCGGCGTGACGGCCAATGGTGGGCGTGCCGAAATGAGTTCGGACGATGCCCAGACCGGTGTCTATGCCTATGGCGCCGTGCATAGCCTGCAAGGACATAACGTGGAGTCCAACACGCGCATGGAACTGGGCGGCGGGGCTTACCAGTACCTGCAAAACAGCGACGACCAGAAGATGACAGTGGGTGTCTCGACCAACGTCATCAGCTATGCCAACAACCAGAACTTCTACACCTACGGCCAGGGCGGGTACTTCAGTCCGCAGACCTACCTGGGCCTGGGCGTGCCGTTCACCTGGGCCAAGCGCAACGACCGCTTCAGCTTCCAGCTCAAGGGTTCGATGGGGGTGCAGTACTTCCGCCAGGATGGCGCCGATTACTTCCCCACCGACGCCGCCCTGCAAGCCGCCAGCGGCAAGACCTATGCCGCGCAGACCAAGACCGGCCTGGGGTATAGCCTGGAAGGCAGCGGCGAATACCGCTTCGCGCCGCGCCTGTTCCTGGGCGGCTCGCTGCGCCTGAACAATTCGAGCGACTTCCGCGAACTCAACGTCGGCATGTATTTGCGTTACACCCTGGAAGACATGCAGGGCCGTTTCCTGACCTTGCCGGTCAGTCCGTATCGTTCGCCGTATTCGAACTGAACCAATTTACCCAACCGATTTTCATTTATTCGATAGAGAGATTGCCATGGCAGCTGCATCCATTCTCGCTGGTCTGACTATTCTGGTGCTCGGCGAAAGGCATATGAGCCTGGCCGAAAACCTCACCGAACCCCTCAACGCAAGCT
>NZ_BADI01000851.1:0-2396 GCF_000333555.1 Herbaspirillum sp. B65
CTGGAGCGCCGCCGCCCAAGTTCGTCGATGCGTTAAGCAGCAGCGTGGGGGCCATCAGTGATTACCTGGCCCAGGTAGCGGTGCCGCTGGACCCACCGCTACGCGATTTCTATTTCGACGCCATGGCCTTCGTACGCCTGGCCGAGAGCTTTGGTCCGCACTCCCTGTTGGACCTCACGCGCGAAGACGAACGCAATACCGTGCTGTGCATCCGCAACGTGGTACCGGCACCGTTCCTGGGGCCGCGCTTTGCGCTGGCCCATGCCACTACGCTGTTCTCGGCCACGCTGGCGCCCTGGCATTATTTTGCCGACCTGCTGGGGATGCCGGCCTCGACCGCCTGGATCGATGTCGATTCCCCTTTCCACGCCAGCCAGTTGCAGGTGCGCCTGGCGCATGACATCTCCACCACCTGGCAACGTCGCGCCGCCTCGATTGCGCCGATCTGCGCGCTCATGGCGCGCCAGTTCAGTGAGCGGCCGGGCAATTACCTGGCGTTCTTTTCCAGCTTCGAGTATCTGCAACAGGCGCACGATGCCTTGCTCCGCACTCACCCCGAGATCCCTGTCTGGCAACAGTCGCGCCGCATGTCGGAGGATGACCGCGATGCCTTCCTGGCGCGCTTCGAAGCGGGCGGGCAGGGCATCGGCTTTGCGGTGCTGGGCGGCTCCTTCGGGGAAGGGGTGGACTTGCCAGGCCGGCGTTTGATCGGTGCCTTCGTCGCCACGCTGGGGCTGCCGCAATTCAATCCGGTCAATGAGCAACTGCGCCAACGCATGGAGGCGCTCTTTGGCTGCGGCTATGACTACACCTATCTCTATCCCGGAATGCAGAAAGTGGTGCAGGCGGCCGGGCGCGTGATCCGTACCGAATCCGACCAGGGCACGGTCTGGCTGATCGATCAACGTTTCAGCCGCCCCGAGGTACGTGCCTTGTTGCCGGCATGGTGGGCATTGCCGGGCCATGGGTCAGACCAGGCCGATCAGTCCAATGAAGCATGAACCCTCGCGCTGCTCAGCAATCATCCGCATAGGTGAATAAAATGACATGTCCGGGGGCGCTGTGGGGGCGTTACAGCGGGTCAGGTTTTTCCCTAGTGACAAGTTTTGTCTATCCCTTACGATACGGGGCGCAGTCATGGTGAAGTGAGTTTTTCGACAATCCCGTCCTTTGGGAGAAAAAGCCCAGGAATGTTTTTGTTAACAATAAATTGCCACGGGAGCCGTCGGATTGTGCCAAATCCGCGACGCGACAGGAGGCAAATCGTTCACTCGGAGCGACAAGGATGTTGGCGCAAAGGTAAGATGCCCGCCTTGCAGTTCATTTCTGTCAAGGTAGAAATGAATCGGATTGCTTGAAATATTTTGTTGTTTCGACAACAATCGAGGTTGCGATATCAGGATTTGTTTGTTTTAATGACAACACAGGGGTGTGTGGTCGAATTGATAACATTCAGATATCTGGTCGCACGGGGACTCCCCCGCTTTCAAGGGGGACAAAGGGCCGCCAGCAGAGCGGGTATCTAAAAAGCGCCACGAGGTGGCAAAACCGGGGAAGGTGTATCGCTTTTTAACAAGGTTGCGGGCGGGTCCCGCGGGTGCCGCTTTGGTTGGCGCCGGGGCCTGAGCAGGGAGTCATGAATGGGAAACGATATCTCCAACTTGCTGAGCAAGTTCGGGGCAACGGTGGACGGCTACCTCGAAGTCGAGGCCGCAATCGACTACAAGGAACCGTCGCGCAAGGTGAAGGCGCCTCAGGTGGCGGCGCCAGCCGAGCCGGGGGCTGCCGCGCCAGCGCCCGTGGTGGAGGCCAGTGCGGCCGCACCCTTGCCGCAGGACCGATCGGTTTCCGCGCCGCAGCGTATCGAGCCGGTCATCGAACCGGTGCTGGCCCCCATCCCGGAAGCGCCCATCGTTCCCGCGTCGGAACCCGTGGTGGCGCCTGTCGTGGCAGCCTCCCCGATCCAGTCGCCATCCCAGCCGACCGTCCCGTCACCAGTTCAGTCCAATGCGTCGCGGGTACCGCCGTCCGTGGTCGATGTGGCGGCGCCCGTCAGTGCCAAGATCGCCTCGCTGGTACCGCCCGCGCCCCCCGCCGTGCCCAACCTGCTGCGCTCGATGCTGGGCGAAGCCGCCCAGCAACGCCAGGCCCAGCAAGAGGCCAGTCCCGAGGGCGGGAACGCAGGCCTGTCCTATGGCCCGCCCCCTAGCACCCCGGCGCATGTCATTGCCGTGGTGTCGCCCAAGGGCGGCGTAGGCAAGACCACCCTGTGTTCGGCCCTGGCGTGCAGCTTGGCGCGTCACGGGCGCGTCATCGCCGTTGATCTCGATCCCCAGAATGCCTGCAATATCACCTCTGTGTCAATGCCGACCCGGTCCTGCCGTGGCTGGCCAGGC
>NZ_BADI01000850.1:0-5006 GCF_000333555.1 Herbaspirillum sp. B65
GCGCGATGGCGCCCTGCCGGCCCATACGATGGGCGGTTGGGGACTGGACCACGGCGCCTGGGTACCGCTGCGCTACCTGTATCCCCAGGCCGATGTGCCGGTGATCCAGCTTTCACTGCAATCGCAGCAGCCACCGGCCTATCACTTCCAGGTCGGACAGTTGCTGGCACCGCTGGCCAAGGAAGGCATCCTCTTGATCGGTTCGGGCAGCTTCACCCACAACCTGCGCGAGCTGCGCCGCACTGACAGCGCGCTCGGCGATGCGCCGCATACGCTCGAATTCCTGCAATGGTTCCTGGACCAGATGCAGGCCGGCGACCTGCAAGCCCTGTTCGGCTACCGGACCACCGCCCCGCACGCGGTGCGCACCCACCCCAGCGATGAGCACCTGTTGAGCCTGTTCTCCATACGCTGATCGATCCGCAATACTTCACGGCGCCGCGCCAGTTGTTCCCGATCTGGCCTGAATGGCATCCCGAGAAGGCCCTGGCGCTGGTCTCGGCCACCGCCACCATCCTGTTCCTGCCCAAGATCCTGGCGGTGCTGCTGTTTGCGGTGAAGGGCGCGCGTGGCTTCGGCGGTGCGCTGGCGCTGCTGCTGAGCATGTTGATCGAACTGCTGTTCTCGATGGCGCTGGCGCCGGTGCGAATGCTGTTCCATACCCGCTTCGTGCTGGGCGCCTTCTTGGGCTGGAACGCCGGCTGGAAGTCGCCGCCGCGCGCCGACAATGAAACCGGCTGGGGCGAGGCGATGCGCCGCCACGGCTGGCATTCGGTGCTGGGCGTGGCCTGGGGCGCGCTGGTGTACTGGCTCAATCCATCCTTCATCTGGTGGTTGATTCCCATCGCCGGCTCGCTGGCGGTGTCGGTGCCGGTGTCGGTGCTGTCTTCGCGCGTGAGCTATGGCCGCGGCTTCCGTCGTGCCGGTCTGTTCAAGATTCCCGAAGAGACTTCGCCGCCGTTCGAATTGCGCGAGACCGTGCGCCATCATGAACAGACTCCGCCCTTGCCTGGCTTTGTCGAAGCAGTGGTCGATCCTTCCTTCAATGCTCTGGTCTGCGCCACTGCGCACGCCCATCCGCAGGTACCGCAACTGACCCGGCACCTGCGCGAGAAGCTGGTGCGCACGGCCTTGAAGGACGGCCCGGATGCACTGAACGACAAGCAGAAGAACAGCATCCTGGAAGAACCGGGCCTGCTGTCGCAACTGCACCAGGCGGTCTGGAGCGGCGTGCCCGAGGTCCATGCGGACTGGCGCGCCGCCCTGGAACGCCAAGTACCACCGGCACTGGCCGCCTGAGGGGGCGGATCGTGAGCGGGACGGCCGAAGACATTCGGCCGTCATCATTTTCTGGGATCATCCTTTCCGTTTGCCGCAAGCCATCATGACCGAGCCGCACGACCCACTTCCGCATATCGTCCCCACCACCCACACGCCTGCCCGCCAGAAGATGTGGGGCAGCGCGTTGGCGCTGGTGCTGGTGCTGGGCGGTGGTTACTGGCTGTATGCGCGCCAGCAACCGGTGCCGCCGGCGGCCAAGCCGATTCCGGTCAAGCTGGAAACGGTGACCGTGGAGCGGGCCGACCTGGAGCAGGTGGTCAATGCCACCGGCAACGTGGTGGCGCAGGATTATGTGGACGTGGGCTCCAAGGTGGCCGGGCAGATTTCGGATGTGGAGGTGGTCATCGGCGAGGTGGTCAAGGCCGGTCGTCTGCTGGCCACCGTGGCCCCGGCCGTGCAGAGCAGCCGCATCGAGAGCAATCGTGCCACGCTGGCACGCCTGAAGGCCGAGCTGGCCGGCCAGAATGCCCAGCTCGACTTTGCCCAGTTGCAGTTCCAGCGCCAGACCCAGTTGAAGGCCGAGAACGCCACCCGCGAAGAATCCTATGAATCCAGCCGCATGAACATGTTTGCGGCGGCCTCTCGGGTAGATGCCACCAATGCCCAGATCCAGCAGACCGAGGCGGCCATTCGCGAGGATGAAGCGGTGCAGAAGCAGACCCGCATCGAAGCCCCGGCCAACGGTACCATCGTCACCTTGAATGCGCGCCCCGGCCAGATGGTCGGTGCCAACCAGGAAGTGTTGATGCGCATTGCCGATCTGTCGCGCATGACGGTGCAGGTGCCGGTGGCCGAAGAAGACGTGACCCGCCTGCAAAAGGGCATGACCGCCTACTTCACCACGCCCGGCTATCCCGGCAAGCGCTGGAGCGGCAAGCTGCGCCAGATCATGCTGCTGCCCACCGACGACTCCGGTCGCCAGGGCAAGAAGGCGTATTACACGGTGCTCTTCGATGTGGCCAATCCCAGCCGTGAACTGATGAGCGGCATGAGTGCCGATGTCTATTTCGTGCTGGCGCGTGCCGAACACGTGCCGACCATCCCGCGCACGCTGGTGACCAAGCCCGGCATGGATGGCACGCAGACGGTCAAGGTGGTGCTGGCCGATGGCACATTGGAGAGCCGCAAGATCAAGATCGGCATTCGCGATGGCGAGCGCGCCCAGGTACTGTCGGGTCTCAAGGAAGGCGAGCAGGTGCTGCTGCCGGCCAATCCGCCGCAGCCGGAGGGTGCCGGCAACGGCGCGGCGCCATCCCGCTAGCTGGCGCGCTTGATGTACAGTAGAGGCTTTGCCGGGCAGGGCGGCCTCGTTTCCCTGTTTCGATGCACAAGGCCATGACATTGCGTAGTCCTCTCCCGCCCGCTTCTTCTTCCCTGCCACGCCTCATGCGCCTGACGCGCCTGGCCCTGGCCGTCACGCTGGTGCTCACCGTGGCCGGTTGCGTGACCAGGGAAGTGCAGACCGATCCCATCCTGGAAATGCAGGTGCCCGACAAATGGGGCGGCGGCGCCTCGGCCGATGTGGCCCATGCCGAGCAACTATGGCCCGATACCGATTGGTGGAAGCAGTTCGGCAGCAGTGAATTGTCCGAGCTGGTACAGGAAGGCCAGCGCAACAATTATGAAATCGCCGCCGCCTACTCGCGCGTGAAGCAGGCCGAGGCCCAGGCCCGCATTGCCGGCGCGCCGCTGTTGCCCAATGTCGGGTTGAGCGCTGGCGCTACCCGCGAGATGCCCATTTCTGGCGGTACCCCGACCAATACGGCCAACGCCAGCCTGCAGGTCAGCTACGAGATCGATTTCTGGGGCAAGAACCGCGCCGGGGTCGAGGCCGCCGAAGCCACCCTGCGCGCCAATCGCTACGACCAGCAAACCGTGGCCCTGACCGTCACCAGCGGCATCGTCTCCACCTATCTGCAAGTGCTGTCGCTGCGCGACCGGCTGGAGATTGCGCGCCAGAACGTCAACAATGCCGAGCGCGTGCTGCGTCTGGTGGAGGCGCAAAGCCGCGCCGGTGCCGCCTCGCCGCTGGACCTGGCGCGCCAGCGTTCGGCCCTGGCCAACCAGCGCCAGTTGATCCCCGACCTGCAGCAGCAGGAGCAGGATGCGCAGACGGCGCTGGCGATCCTGTTGGGCCGTCCGCCGCAGAATTTCAAGGTCGAGGAAAAGGGCTTGGCCAAGATCCAGATGCCGCGCATCTCGGCTGGCCTGCCCTCTGAACTCTTGACCCGTCGCCCCGATATTCGCCGCGCCGAAGCCAATCTGGCCGCAGCCAATGCCAATGTGGCGGTGGCGCGGGCTGCGCTCTTTCCCAGCATCTCGCTGACCGGTTCGAGCGGGGCGCAGAGCAGTGCCTTGCTGTCGCTGTTCGATGGTCCCAACCTGTTCGCCAGTCTGGGCGCCAGCCTGATCGCCCCGATCTTCGACGGCGGCAACCTGCGCAACCAGCAGGCCCTGGCCGAGGCGCAGAAGGAAGAGCTGGTGCAGGTCTATCGCCAGCGTGTCATCACCTCGCTGTCGGAAGTGGAAAAGGCACTGGGCGCCATCCGCAGCCTGGAAGAACGCTATCGCCTGAAGGTGGGCGAAGTGGACCAGGCGCGCTTTGCCTTCGAGCTGGCCGAGATCCGTTATCGCGCCGGCGCCGAAGATCTGCTGGTGGTGCTCGACACCCAGCGCACCCTGTCGGAGGCGCAGAACCAGTTGGGCCAGATCAAGCTGCAACGCCTGCAGGCGACCGTGTCGCTCTACAAGGCGCTGGGCGGCGGTTGGCAGGACAAGCAGGTGCCGACCGAAACCGGCACGGCCAGCGTTTCCTGATCCACGGCAGGCTCGTCGCAGGCCCGGCTGCTTAGCGCGCGGCCTGCCACTCCTTTACCAGCAAGTGGATCAGCTCTCCCACCGTATAGCCATCGCGAATGAGCGCCGCACCCTGGCCGGCCCAGTGCGCGCCGAATTCGTGGACCTCGTGCGCGCTGGCCAGGGCATTCAATTGCTTGCCGGCGTCATAGGCGACCGGGTACGCAGGAATGGCGGGTGCAGTCGATATGTCGATTTCTTCCATGAAGCGGTTGACGATGCCCCGTGCGCGGCGGCCCGAAATGGCAGCGGTGACCCGGGTATGCTGCGCACGTGAACTTTTGAGTAGATTTCGATAGGCCGCATTGGCGGCCGATTCGCGCGTGAGCAGGAAGGCCGTGCCCAGTTGCACCGCCTGCGCCCCCAGTTGCAGGGCGGCGGCGATCCCCTGTCCATCCATGATGCCGCCGGCCGCAATGATGGGCAGGCGGCTGTGTTGCGCCAGCAGGCGCACCAGGGCGAAGGTACCGATTGCTTCATCACGGTGTTCATCGAAGATGCCGCGATGGCCACCCGCTTCGAAGCCTTGCGCCACGATGGCGTCGATGCCGGCGGCTTCGATCTGGCGCGCTTCTTCCAGGTTGGTGGCAGTGGCCAGCAGGAACACGCCGGCCTTCTTCAGTGCCTGGATCAGCGCGGCCTCAGGCAGGCCGAAATGGAAACTCACCACCGCCGGTGGCTGCTCCAGCATCAATTGCTGCATGTCGGTATCGACGATGAAGCTCGGGTAGATCTCTTTCAAGGGCAGGCTGATGCTGCCGCCGAATTCATCCAGGTGGGCTTGCAGATGCTGTATCCAGGCTGCATCG
>NZ_BADI01000849.1:0-7540 GCF_000333555.1 Herbaspirillum sp. B65
GCCACCGATGGCCAGCGTCGTCATGGCATGACGATGACCGCCGTCAGTTCCCTCTCCATGGATCCACCGGCCTTGCTGGCGTGCGTGAACCGGTCCACTTACCTGGCCGACATCCTGATCTCGGCGCGCCATTTCTGCATCAATGTCTTGCGGCATGACCAGGTCGCTGTCTCCAGCGCCTTCAGCGGCGCCTTGTCTTCCCAGGAGCGTTTTGCCGTGGGTCGCTGGGCGACTCATACGGTCGGTGTCGACCTGCTCGAAGCGGCCCAGGCCAATATGGTGTGCGGCAAGACGGCGGTCTTTCCCTATGGCTCGCACCTGATCGTGATCGGTGATGACGCCGATCAGCATCTTTCTCACGGCGCGCTATGGCGAGCGCTTCGCTGCCAAGCCGCAGGCCGCAGCCAAGCAGGAGGGCGCGCAATGAGCCAGACCCTGATCGCATTGGCTATCATCTTCACGCAGTTGTCGGTGCTGGCCTTCGGTGGCGGCAATACCATCCTGCCGGAGATGCAGCGCCAGGTGGTGGAGGTACATCACTGGATGACGGCGGAGGATTTCAGCGCGCTGTTCGCCCTGGGCCAGGCCGCGCCCGGTCCCAACCTGATGGTGGTCACCCTGGTGGGCTGGCATGTGGCCGGTTTCTGGGGGATGCTGGTGACCAGCCTGGCCAAGTTCGGGCCGTCCTCGATTATCACCGTCATCATGTTACACGTCTGGGAGAGGTGCAAGGACAAGCCCTGGCGGCGTCACGTGCAGGCTGGCCTGCTGCCGGTGACGGGCGGTCTGGTGGCGGCCTTGGCGCTGTTGATCACGCAGGCCTCGATCACCCATGGCTTCCTGGCGGCGATCACGGCGGGCACTGCCATCATTGCCTTGAAGACAAAGATCCATCCCTTTGGGCTGCTCTTTGGCGGGGCGCTGGCGGGATACTTCTATCTCGGCACCTTCTGAGCTGATCGCCTCAGCCGGCAGCATGAAAAAAGCCGATGCCTGCGAGGGCATCGGCTTTTTGCTTGGCAGCACTGAGACTTACTGCTTGACGCAATCCACGAAGTAATCGCGGCGGCCATTGACTTCGCGCTTGACCAGGCCATGCACGTCGGTTTCGAAGCCGGGGAATTTCTCGTTGAAATCACGCGCAAACTTCAGGTAGTCGACGATGGTCTTGTTGAAGATCTCGCCCGGGATCAACAGCGGAATGCCCGGCGGATACGGGGTCAACAGGATCGAGGTGACGCGACCTTCCAGTTCGTCCAGGGGCACGCGATCGATTTCGCGGTGGGCCATCTTGGCGAAGGCGTCCGAGGGCTTCATGGCTGGCTGCATGTCCGAGAGGTACATCTCGGTGGTCAGGCGCGCCACGTCGTAGGCGCGGTAGGTCTCGTGGATCTGCTGGCACAGGTCGCGCAGGCCGAGGCGCTCGTAGCGATGGTTGCGCTGGGCGAACTCGGGCAGGATGCGCCAGATCGGGGCGTTCTTGTCGTAGTCGTCCTTGAACTGCTGCAAGGCCGTCACCAGGGTGTTCCAGCGGCCCTTGGTGATACCGATGGTGAACATGATGAAGAACGAGTACAGGCCGCACTTTTCCACGATCACGCCGTGCTCGGCCAGGTACTTGGTCACGATGGAAGCCGGGATGCCGCTCTCGCCGAACTGGCCGTTCAGGGCCAGGCCAGGGGTGACGATGGTGGCCTTGATCGGGTCCAGCATGTTGAAGCCCGGCGCCAGGTTGCCGAAACCGTGCCAGTCGTCCTCGGCCTTGATGACCCAATCCTCGCGCTCACCGATGCCGTCAGCGGCGAAGCTGTTGGGGCCCCAGACCTGGAACCACCACTCATCGCCGAATTCCTGGTCGATCTTCTTCATGGCGCGGCGGAAGTCCAGCGCCTCCAGGATGCTTTCTTCCACCAGCGCGGTGCCGCCCGGTGCTTCCATCATGGCCGCGGCCACGTCGCAGGAGGCGATGATGGAGTATTGCGGCGAGGTCGAGGTGTGCATCAGGAAGGCTTCGTTGAAGGCGTCTTCGTCGAGCTTCACGGTTTCGGACTCGCGCACCAGGATCTGCGAGGCTTGCGAGAGGCCAGCCAGCAGCTTGTGGGTCGATTGGGTCGAGAAGATCAGCGACTTCTTGGCGCGCGGACGGTCCTTGCCGATGGCGTGCATGTCCTTGTAGAAGTCGTGGAAGGTGGCGTGCGGCAGCCAGGCTTCGTCGAAGTGCAGGGTCTCGATCTCGCCGTCGAGCATGTCCTTGAGCGTTTCGACGTTGTAGACCACGCCATCGTAGGTCGATTGCGTGATGGTCAGGATGCGCGGCTTCTTGTTCTTGGCTTCGCGGGCGAAGGGATTGGCTTCGATCTTCTTCTGGATGCTTTCCAGGGTGAACTCTTCCAGCGGGATCGGGCCGATGATGCCCAGGTGGTTGCGGGTCGGCATCAGGAACACGGGGATCGCGCCGGTCATGATGATGGAGTGCAGGATGGACTTGTGGCAGTTGCGGTCCACCACCACGATGTCGCCCGGCGCCACGGTGGAGTGCCAGACCATCTTGTTGGAGGTCGAGGTACCGTTGGTGACGAAGTAGCAGTGGTCGGCATTGAAGATGCGCGCCGCATTGCGCTCCGAGTTGGCCACCGGGCCGGTGTGGTCCAGCAGTTGGCCCAGTTCTTCCACGGCGTTGCAGACGTCGGCGCGCAACATGCGTTCGCCGAAGAACTGGTGGAACATCTGGCCCACGGGCGACTTCAGGAAGGCCACGCCGCCGGAGTGGCCGGGGCAGTGCCAGGAGTAGGAACCATCCTGGGCGTAATCGACCAGGGCGCGGAAGAACGGCGGCGCCAGGCCGTCCAGGTAGGACTTGGCTTCGCGGATGATGTGGCGGGCCACGAACTCCGGCGTGTCTTCGAACATATGAATGAAACCGTGCAGTTCGCGCAGCACATCATTGGGAATGTGGCGCGAGGTGCGGGTTTCACCGTAGAGGTAGATGGGGATGTCGGCGTTTTTATGACGGATTTCGCTCACGAATGCACGCAGGGCCTTCAGGGCGAAGTCGGTCTCTTCGTCGGAACCTGCGCCCATTTCTTCATCGTCGATGGACAGGATGAAGGCCGAGGCGCGCGACTGCTGCTGGGCGAACTGGGCCAGGTCGCCATAGCTGGTCACGCCCAGCACTTCCATGCCTTCGGCTTCGATGGCGTCGGCCAAGGCGCGGATGCCCAGGCCCGAGGTGTTTTCGGAGCGGAAGTCTTCGTCGATGATGACGATGGGGAATCGGAATTTCATGGAATTCTCCAGGCTTCGCGCGCGGGGAGCCGGGTCGGCCTACGCGCGCAGGGGGTCAAAAGAAAAGCGCCTGGGCTGGCAGTGCTTGCGCGCCGGAAAAATGAAAGCGGGATTGTCGCAGATATGCGCGCCATGTGCGCACCAACTGCGCTAAAGAGGTGCGCAGTTTAAGCAAAAACGGGAAAAAACAACAGCCTGCCGGGCCGTCTCTGTCAACGTCTTTCGTATGTCACAAAAGCGTAGTCCAATCCGGAAGTTTCGGCGTGGTGCTGCTCGCGCGCGCGCTCTTGCCAGACCTCTTCGTCGATGGCCGGGAAGAAGGCGTCGCACTCGAAGGCCCGTGCAATGCGGGTGATGATGAGGCGATCCACCAGCGGCAGGGCTTCGGCATAGACCTGGGCGCCACCGATGACGAAGGCCGGGGCAGCGCCCGCCAGCGCGGCGGCTTGCGCCAGCGAGCCGGCTGTTTCCACCCCGGGATGTTGCCACTGGGCATTGCGGGTGATGACGATGTTGCGGCGGTTGGGCAGCGGCCGGCCGATCGATTCGAAGGTCTTGCGGCCCATCAGGATGGTATGCCCCGAGGTGGTGCGTTTGAAGTGGGCCAGGTCTTCCGGCAGATGCCAGGGCAGGGTGTTGCGGATGCCGATGCCGTTGTTGAGGTCGGTGGCGACGATGATGGTGAGTTGGCCGGAAGAAGTGCTCATGCTGGGGCTGTGCTTGCCTGGAACAGGTGTAACGGATGTAAAGAGCGCCGCCAGCTGGGCCGGTGGTGCTGTCGTCAGAAGCATAATGTTACAGGAGCTATGCTGCGGCACGGAACTTTCTGCACCTGCGCCTGCCCTTATAGGTGAACCAAACTTCCGCAAGCACGCTTGCCATGGCAGCCCGACTGCACCGGGCGGCGCAGCTTGCCGGTGGTCAATGCTGAACTTAAATGGCTAAACCACGCCATCCATATGAACACTCCCCGCAACATTTGGGTAAACTAGCGCCTGCCTTCGGGCTGGCGCCATGGCCTTGGGCGTCAGCGCAGGGCTCTTAACCAGAAAATTGCATGTCAGACAAAACAATAATGCTGCTTTACACCACCTCCGGGCCAGGCCAGGGACATCGTTCCCCGCCGCGTGCCGCACGATTGACCTGGTGGCGCCGTCTGGCCGCTCCCGCAGCCCTGGCGGGTCTGCTGGCGCTGGCCTTGCCGCAGGCTGCCCTGGCTTTCGATTTCAATACGGTGGCCGCGCGCGCCAAGGCGCTGGCCGGCAAGTCCTACAAGAAACCCGCGGATGACCTGCCCAAGTCGCTCAAGGACTTGAGCTACGAGCAGGCCAGCCAACTCTACTTCCGCGACGACAAGTCTTACTGGCGCGCGCAGAAGCTGCCCTTTGAACTTTCCTTCATTCATCTGGGCGGCAGCTACACCGAGCCGATCAAGATCAATGAAGTGGTGGGCGACGCCGTGCGCGAGATTCATTTCAGCCCGGCCCTGTTCGACTACAGCGCCAATCGCAGCGTCGATCCGCGCAGCCTGCGCAATATCGGCTTTGCGGGTTTCCGTATCCGCTTCCCGCTCAATTCGCCCAAGGTCAAGGATGACGTGCTGACCTTCCATGGCGCCAGCTACTTCCGCGCCATGGGCAAAGGCCAGAGCTACGGCTTGTCGGCACGCGGCCTGGCCATCGATACCGCGCTCTATTCGGGCGAGGAATTCCCGCGCTTCACCGAGTTCTGGCTGGAGCGCCCCTCTGCCGATGCCAAGGAACTGGTGATCTACGCGCTGCTGGATTCGCCGCGCGCCACCGGCGCCTATCGCTTCGTCTTGAAGCCGGGTGTCGATACCGTCATGGACGTCAAGGCCCAGCTCTACCTGCGCAGCAATGTCACCAAGCTGGGCATTGCCCCGCTGACCAGCATGTTCCTGTTCGGCGAGAACCAGCCCGGTCCGGCAGACGACTTCCGCCCGGAAGTGCATGATTCGGATGGCCTGTCGATGCAGTCGGGGACCGGCGAATGGCTGTGGCGTCCGCTGGTGAACCCCAAGCGCCTGCTGGTGACTTCGTTCTCCTTCGACAATCCCTTGGGCTTTGGCCTGATGCAGCGCGACCGCAGCTTCTCGCACTACGAAGACCTGGACTACAACTACCAGTCGCGTCCCAGCGCCTGGGTCGAGCCCAAGGGCAAGTGGGGTTCGGGCCGGGTGGAGCTGGTGCAGATCCCCACGCCCGATGAGACCAACGACAACATCGTGGCTTACTGGATTCCCAATACGCTGCCCAAGCCTGGCCAGCCTTTCAATGTGGAATACCGCTTGTCCTGGCAGAAGGATAATGAAAAGCGTCCGCCGCTGGCTTACGTGACGCAGACCCTGTTCGGTCATGGCTATCGTCCCAAGCAGGAGAGCAAGGCCGAAGAGGTGCAGCAATTGTCGATCGACTTCGACGGCGCCAACCTCAAGAAGCTGCCCGCCAATGCGCGCGTGGAAGGCGTGGTCGAGGCCGATGCCAATGGCAAGCTGGCCAGCGTGACCACCCGCAAGAATGACGTGACCGGCGGCTGGCGCGTGGAAGTCAAGCTGCGCCGTCTGGAAGAAAACAAGCCCGTCGAGCTGCGCGGTTTCCTGCGCAATGCCAATGGCGGCACAACCTTGTCTGAAACGTGGAGCTACATATTACCCCCCAACTAAGGCAGACTTCGGCAGCTTCGCAGGCGCTGGAGGATTACCTCGCGCGCCTGCCGCTGTCGCCTGCGCAACGCCAGGACCTGGCCGCGCGCGCGGGTGCAATCGGCTCCGGCGATCCGGTGGCCGACCTGCACCGCGTGCTGGCCGAGGCCTCCGGGCGCGATGCCAGCACCTTGCCGGTGGCCGCCCAGGCTTCGGTCGATGCGCGCTTGCGCCTGATGTATCCAGAGGCCACTGCGGCCGAGCCGGTAGCCGGCGCGGCGGTTCCCCCCATCGCAGAAGAGCGCGGCCAGCCGCGCATTCCGGTGGGCCCGCCCATGCATCGCAAGTCCATGGTGCCGCGTCCCTGGGGCGAGTTGAATCCCTTCGCGCGCTGGGTGGAAGAGGAAAACCGCCGCCTGGAGCGCCGCCCCAGCCGCTGGCGCCGCGCCCGCAAGGGCCGCGCCAAGGCGGTCGAGCCGGAAGTGGTGGATGACGAACCGCGCTACATCGAAGACCACCTGGACCAGTCCGAGGCGCCCGATCCCAAGGGCCACTGGCAGCACACCGGCAACGTGCGCCGCATCACGCTGCTGATCCTGATGGTGTTGCAGACCTCGATGGCGACCTATTTCATGAGCGATGTGCTGCCCTATCACGGCACCAAGCCGCTGGAGATGGTGGTGCTGTTCCTGTTCGGGCTGCTGTTCCTGTGGGTGTCGGCCGGGTTCTGGACGGCCATGACGGGTTTCCTGGTCTTGATGCGGGGAGATGACAAATATCTGATCTCTCACGAAAAGGCCGGCAACACCGAGATTGCCCCCGAGGCACGCACTGCCATCGTCATGCCCATCTGTAACGAAGACGTGGCACGCGTCTTCGCCGGCCTGCGCGCCACCTACGAGTCGCTGGAGCGCACCGGGCAGATCGCGCATTTCGATTTCTTCATCCTCTCCGACAGTGGCGAGGCCGATATCTGCGCGGCGGAAACCGCTGCGTGGAATCGCCTGTGCCGCGAAACCGGTGGCTTCGGGCGCATCTTCTATCGCCATCGTCGCCGCCGCGTCAAGCGCAAGAGCGGCAACCTGGATGACTTCTGCCGCCGCTGGGGCGCCGATTACCGCTACATGGTGGTGCTCGATGCCGACAGCGTCATGACCGGCGATTGCCTCACCAAGCTGACCCGCCTGATGGAAGCCCATCCCGGCGCTGGCATCATCCAGACCGCGCCGCGTGCGGCCGGTCGCGATACGCTGTATGCCCGCATCCAGCAGTTCTCGACTCGCGTGTACGGGCCACTCTTTACTGCCGGCCTGCACTACTGGCAACTGGGTGAATCGCACTTCTGGGGCCACAACGCCATCATCCGCCTGCAACCCTTCATGAAGTATTGCGCGCTGGCGCCGCTGCCGGGCAAGGGCAATCTGTCCGGGCCCATCATGTCGCACGACTTCGTGGAAGCTTCGCTCATGCGGCGTGCCGGCTGGTCGGTCTGGATCGCCTACGACCTCGATGGCAGCTACGAAGAAATGCCGCCCAACCTGCTCGATGAATTGAGCCGCGACCGTCGCTGGTGCCAGGGCAACCTGATGAACT
>NZ_BADI01000848.1:0-4174 GCF_000333555.1 Herbaspirillum sp. B65
TACATTNCGAGATCCGCTGGTCAAGCTGAAGGTTTCAGCAGGCATCACAGGATTTCAGGCCGAACTAGACGAGACTGAGTTTGGTATGCCAGTCGCTGTAACTCAGCGATGGGTGGACGCGAATGGTTTGGTTATGGAGAAATTGATCGCCGTGAGGGTTCAAGGCGATAGCATGGAAGATACCCTTTCAGACGGCGACACCGTAATAATCAATATGTTTCGCATGTGCGGGGATGGGCGCAGCGTGTTCATCCTCAATCCCGATAGTCCCTATAGCAAGTATTTCGTGCCCGGCGAAGTCGCCCACGTGCTGCAGGAAGATAACGGTGGCACACCGGTAGCGCGCACCATCGGTGCCGAGACCACGGTGCGGCTGGGGGCGCCGGCCGAGCCGCCCACCGTCATGTTGGAGAAGCTGTCGCAATTGTTCGCCCGCGATGACAAGGTCAAGGCCGCCTACCTGGCCACGATGCATGACCCCACGCACGACCCCCAGCCGACCCTGGTGCTGGGGATCGATACCCCCGAGAGCCATATGGAGCAGGTGGCCCGCGCGGTGGGGCCGGTCATTGCCCAGCATGGCCGGCCGCAGGAGGCGGTGGACATGATGCGCGTGGAGCCGGGCAATGGGCATAGCGTGGCCGACTTCATGCTCACCGAACTGAAGCCCTTCTATGAGCGCCAGCGCGTGGGCTTTTTCAAGTCCTTGTTCGGGCGCGGACGCTAGGGCCTGCCCAGGCAGGAACCGCGTCGGATCAGCCATGTTTGGGCATTTTTCGCGTAAAATGCCGGATTCTTTGAATCAGTCGGAAACCTCGAACAACCATGGCCATCAAGTCAGACAAGTGGATCCGCCGCATGGCGGAGCAGGAAGGAATGATCGAACCCTACGAGCCCGGTCAGGTGCGTCAGGCGGCCGATGGCAGCAAGATCGTTTCCTACGGTACTTCGTCCTATGGCTACGATATCCGTTGCGCCAACGAATTCAAGATCTTCACCAACATCAATTCGACCATCGTCGACCCCAAGAACTTCGATGAAAAATCCTTCGTCGATTTCAAGGGGGATGTCTGCATCATCCCGCCCAACTCATTCGCCCTGGCCCGTACCGTCGAATACTTCCGCATTCCGCGTAGCGTGCTGACCATCTGCCTGGGCAAGTCCACCTATGCGCGCTGCGGCATCATCGTCAACGTCACGCCCTTCGAACCCGAATGGGAAGGCTACGTGACGCTGGAGTTCTCCAACACCACGCCGCTGCCGGCCAAGATCTATGCCGGTGAGGGCTGCGCCCAGGTGCTGTTCTTCGAGAGCGATGAAGTCTGCGAGACTTCCTACAAGGATCGCGGTGGCAAGTACCAGGGGCAGCATGGGGTGACCTTGCCCAAGACCTGATGGAAAGTATCGTTAAAACGATATAAATCATATAAAGAAGGCTTCCTGCGGGAAGCCTTCTTTATATGGATCAGCAGCTTGCGATATGCCAGCGCTATATCAACGTCGCTTGCGCCCCGCACTCAATTTCAAGGCTTCTTCCCGCATCAGGCGCGCCGCGCCGCTGATGCTGCCAGTGCGGTAAGCCAGGTGCAGCGGCGCCTTCAGCTCGGGGGCCCCGGTCAGTTTCAGGTACACCACGCCCTCCGCATTGACCCGCGTCATCGACGCCGGGATCACCGCCACGCCCACACCAGCGGCCACCAGCGAGAGCGTGGAGAGATTCTTGCGCGCCTCCTGGATCACCTGCGGAGAAAAGCCGGCGGCATGGCAGGCGGCGATGATGGTGTCGTACAGCCCAGGGCCGTTGGGTCGGCGCGTCATGATGAAGGCTTGCTCGGCCAGTGCGTGCAGGGCGATGCTCTTGCGCTTGCCGTGCTCGGCCAGGGGATGGTCGATGGGCAGTGCGGCGACCATCTCTTCCACCAGCATGGTTTCGATGGTCAGGCCGCTGGCGTCGCCCACCGGTGAGCGCACGAAGGCCAGATCGAGACGCTTGGCGCGCAGTGCTTCGATCAGTTCATTGGTATTGCTTTCTTCTACCGTCATCACCACGTCCGGCGCATCGGCGCGGAAGGCGCGGATCACCGAGTGCACGAAGGGATGCAGCGAAGCCGATTCGGTGAAGCCCACCGCGATGCGGCCCATCTTGCCCTGGGCGATGCGGCGCACGCTGGCCACCGTGGTGTCCAGTTGCGCCAGCAGGGCGCGGGCGTCGGTGAGCAGTGCCGTGCCGCTATCGGTCAGTTCCATGCCGCGCGGCAGGCGGTTGAACAGCGTCACGCCCAGTTCGCGCTCCAGCAGGCGGATCTGTTGCGACAGCGGCGGCTGCTGGATGCCGATGCGTTCGGCGGCCTTGGTGAGATGGCCTTCTTCGGCCACGGCGATGAAGTAGCGCAGCAGGCGCAGATCGATGGAAGGTGACATATCGTAATCATATGGATAGTGTGTCTGACATATATTAGACAAAAACCCTCCCCAAGAGTAGCCTTTCGTTCATGCGGCAATCACGCCGCCTCCGCACGAGATGATGATGAGCACTCCTGACCTGCTGGCCCCTGAGCGGCCTATCCCCACCACCAGAGAAATATTCCTGGGCTTTCTCGGCCTGGGCATGACCGCCTTCGGCGGCGCGCTGCCCTTGGCCCACCGCATGATCGTGGAGCGTCGCCGCTGGCTCACCGATGCCGAATTCGTCGAGCTGCTGGGGCTGTGCCAGTTCCTCCCGGGGGGCAACATCATCAACCTGTCGGTGGCGCTGGGCATGAAGTTCCGCGGCTGGAAAGGCGCACTGGCAGGCATTACCGGACTCATCGCCGTGCCGTCCGTGGTGGTGATCCTGCTGGGCATGATTTACCAGCACTTCCAGCACGATCCCAACGTCAAGCACCTCTTCGCCGGGTTGGCCGCAGCCGCAGCCGGTCTGCTGATCCAGATGGCGGTCAAGATCACCCTGCCGCTGCGCAAGAACATGGTGCTGGCTGCCGTGGCGGTAGTCTGTTTCATCGCCATCGCCTTGCTGCGCATTCCGCTGTTATGGGTGATGCTGGTGATGACGCCGATCAGCATCTTTCTCACGGCGCGCTATGGCGAGCGCTTCGCTGCCAAGCCGCAGGCCGCAGCCAAGCAGGAGGGCGCGCAATGAGCCAGACCCTGATCGCATTGGCTATCATCTTCACGCAGTTGTCGGTGCTGGCCTTCGGTGGCGGCAATACCATCCTGCCGGAGATGCAGCGCCAGGTGGTGGAGGTACATCACTGGATGACGGCGGAGGATTTCAGCGCGCTGTTCGCCCTGGGCCAGGCCGCGCCCGGTCCCAACCTGATGGTGGTCACCCTGGTGGGCTGGCATGTGGCCGGTTTCTGGGGGATGCTGGTGACCAGCCTGGCCAAGTTCGGGCCGTCCTCGATTATCACCGTCATCATGTTACACGTCTGGGAGAGGTGCAAGGACAAGCCCTGGCGGCGTCACGTGCAGGCTGGCCTGCTGCCGGTGACGGGCGGTCTGGTGGCGGCCTCGGCGCTGTTGATCACGCAGGCCTCGATCACCCATGGCTTCCTGGCGGCGATCACGGCGGCCACTGCCATCATTGCCTTGAAGACCAAGATCCATCCCTTGTGGCTGCTCTTTGGCGGGGCGCTGGCGGGATACTTCTATCTCGGCACCTTCTGAGCTGATCGCCTCAGCCGGCAGCATGAAAAAAGCCGATGCCTGCGAGGGCATCGGCTTTTTGCTTGGCAGCAGACTTACTGCTTGACGCAATCCACGAAGTAATCGCGGCGGCCATTGACTTCGCGCTTGACCAGGCCATGCACGTCGGTTTCGAAGCCGGGGAATTTCTCGTTGAAATCACGCGCAAACTTCAGGTAGTCGACGATGGTCTTGTTGAAGATCTCGCCCGGGATCAACAGCGGAATGCCCGGCGGATACGGGGTCAACAGGATCGAGGTGACGCGACCTTCCAGTTCGTCCAGGGGCACGCGATCGATTTCGCGGTGGGCCATCTTGGCGAAGGCGTCCGAGGGCTTCATGGCTGGCTGCATGTCCGAGGCATGATGGCGCCATAGAACCAGAACCAGGAATTGCCCAACAGCGATAGGAACACCGGCCGGTTGCGGCGCGAAAAGCCGATGTTGCGCACGGTCTCGGTGAAGGGATTCCAATCACCTCAGTCCGCCCG